>DATHEN010000767.1:0-4330 GCA_035318565.1 Polyangiaceae bacterium | reverse complement strand
ACGAAATCGTCCCAGCCAATCGTGAGATCGCTGACCGTGATGAGAGCTGCCATGGTTACAAGCCGTAGTATTGAAAGAAGATGGTGAAGACCGCGTCGATCGCGATCAGCGCGAATAGAATCGTGACTACCGAAGCCGTGGTGCGCCTGCCGACGCCCTCGGCTCCTCCCGTGGTGGCGAGGCCTTGCTGACACGCGATCAGCCCGATCGCGACGCCGAAGACGGCGCTCTTCAGCACACCTGAAAACACGTCCCAGGCGTCAACGGCGCTCTGCGTCTCGATGAGATAAGCCTGCATCGTGAGATCGAGCGTCGTGATACCGACCACCAGCCCGCCCAGCATGCCGGTCAAATCCGCAAGCAGGGTGAGCAGGGGCACCACCAGCAGGAGACCCAAGATTCGTGGCAGAACCAGGTACGCGAGCGGCCCGAAGCCCAACGTCCGGAGCGCGTCGATCTCCTCGCTGACCTTCATGGTCCCGAGCTCCGCGGCGAACGCCGCCCCGGATCGGCCGCACACGATGATGGCGGTCATCAGCGGACCGAGCTCACGGCTGATCGACAAGCCGACCAGATCCGCCACGTAGATGTTGGCGCCGAACTGCTTGAGCTGCACGGCTCCTTGAAACGCCATCACCAAGCCGACCAAGAAGTTGATGATGACCAGGATCGGGACGGCGTCGGCCCCGGCGCGCTCCATGGTGTGTGTGACGTCCGCCCAGTTGACGTTGCGCGGCGAACGCAGCGCGCGTCCCGCTGCGAGCAAGAGCTGCCCGAGAAACGCGAGCACCTGCTGGACCTCGAGCAGGACGTCGAGGGTGGCACGCCCGAGCTGTTCGAACGTGCTCTCCGGACGCGGTCGCTTGCGGCGTTTGGGCGCCTCCTCACCGCCGTAAAGGCGGATCATCTCCTGTACTTGCCCGGTGGCTCCGCTGAACTCGGCGCTCACCCTGCGCCGAATCAGGCGGCCGCGCAGATGGACGAGCAGCGCCATGGAGGCGCCGTCTACCGACACGAGCCGTGACACGTCGAACCGCACGCTGCTCCGGCGCCGAATTCGTCGGCTCTGTCCGTTCAACGTGCTCCACAGCAGAGGTGCGTCCGCCATCGTCAACGAGCCGCTGATGTGGAACTCCACACGCCGCGACCCGGCTTCGACGCGCTGCACGTTGAAGGGTGCTATCGACTGCTGCGGCTCCGAAACGGGCCCTGAAATCATGAGTACCCGCCGCAACTCACTGAGCAAGGCGTATGCCGAGCCTACGAATCAGCGGTTTTGGTGCCTCGCTTCGCACAATCGCCTGCGCAGCGCTCTGCCTCAGCCCTGGCGAGAAGCGAGAAGCGGTTCTGGCCTGAGCGCGCTCGTGCCCCGATCGAGGCGGCGTGCCTCACAGGTGAGCAGTCACGCCGACCAGCGATTTCTCGAACCACTGAACGATACGTATCCATGGCAATTCGGGCCTACGATGTGGGATCGTCGGCCCGATGGCCTGGGCTTCCCGCCGCTCGTTCTGGGTCCTGCTCCTCGTCTTCGCCTGTGGTGTGTACGCGCAGGCCCTCAGCTTCGGTTTCATCTCTTACGACGACGACATCTACGCGTTCGACAATCGCATGGTAATGCAGGGGTTGTCGTGGTCTGGCGTGCGCTGGGCGTTCGAGGGGCAGCACATCGGGCATTACCACCCGCTGACCTGGCTGTCGCATCAGCTCGATGCCTCGCTCTTCGGGCGCGACGCACGCGGCCATCACGCGACTAACCTGCTTCTGCACACAGCTTCCACGCTGCTCGTTTTCCTGTTCTTTCAGCGCGCTACAGGGCGGGTGGGTCGCTCTGGTGTGGTGGCGCTGCTGTTTGCTTTGCACCCGCTGCATGTGGAGCCGGTCGTCTGGATTTCGAGCCGCAAGGACGTCCTGAGCAGTCTGTTCTGGATGAGCGCACTCGTGGCGTACGAACGTTACTGCCGCGGCGCATCGCTGCTGCGTTACGCGGCCGTCCTGCTCGCGTACGCGGCCGGGCTGCTCAGCAAGCCCATGGTCGTCACGCTGCCCGTGGTCTTGCTGGTGCTCGACTACTGGCCGCTCCGCCGGTTGTCCCTGCCCGGTAGCGCGCCAGCGAGCGCTGCGGATGACGTGGGGGCGAGCGAGGCACGACCCCCGCGCTCCTGGGTTTTCCTCGTGGTGGAGAAGCTGCCGCTCTTCTGCCTCGCGGTCCTCTCTTCGTGGGTCACGTTTCACGCCGCGTCCAGCTTTGGCCAACTGCGGGGACAGAGTCTCCCGCTGTGGGCGCGCATTCAGAACTCGCTCCTGAGCTACGTCATCTACCTTCGGGAGCTGGTGCTCCCGGTGGACCTTTCGATTCATCACGAGCGCTTCGAGGCGGCCCCGAGCGCTCTGGATTTGTCGGGCACGCTGGCGATTCTCGGCGGCATCGCAGCGCTTGCGTGGATCTGCAGACGGAGCCAGCCGTACCTTTTCGCAGGGTTCCTTTTCTATGTGATCTCCTTTCTGCCTGTGATCGGTCTCCTGCAGTTGGCCGCTCACTCGGTCGCGGATCGCTATGCGTACGTTCCGTCGATTGGTGCGTTCGTGATGGTGGTGTGGGGCCTGCACGCGCTGTTTGCCCGCTTGCCGAACGGAGGGCTGCTCGCGCCTGCCATAACCGGCGCCATCGCGCTGGTCTTCGCGCTGCTGTCCGTTTTGCAGGTGGGCTACTGGCGGAGCGGCGAGGAGCTCTACCAGCACGCCCTGGACGTGTACCCCGATAATCCCCGACTACTGAATAACCTCGGCGGGGAGCTCCAGAGGCGTGGGGCGCTCGACGAGGCCGCGCGGTACTACTCCCGCGCTCTGGAGTTGAATCCAGACTTTACGCTTCCCATGAACAATCTCGGCGTGGTGCTCCACCGAAGGAACCGCGTGCCCGAAGCCATCGCGGTTTTTCGGCGGCTGCTCCAGTTGGAACCCAATAACGAGAAGGCGCACGTCAACCTCGCGCTCGCGCTCGAGAGCCAGGGCCAGGTAGCCGAGGCGGAAGCACACTTTCGAAGGGCGATCGAGCTGACGCCGGACCACCTCTTCGCACGGCTGTCGCTCGCCAAGCTGCTCAACTCTGCTGGACGGGCTGAAGCGGCTCGCGCCGAGGTGGAAGCGGCTCGTACGCTCTATCCGGATCGGAAGGAGGTCCACGAGGCGCTGGCCGAGCTAGAAAAGAGCGGAAAAAAGGCTGCTAAAGAAGCAGCGTCCGCGAACCCCGCGCCGCGTTGACGGGCCCCGGGGGCCGTCCGGGCCGGCCGCCGGATCGAACGGACTCGTCGTTTGCAAAGTGGCCAGACAAGCGTCGAAGTAACTCGGTGGCTGGAGCTGGCAGCGCTGCCCAGGACCGGGTGCAGTGGGCCGCGGGGGGAGCCCGTGGTGTAGGTTTCGCGCCGTACTTCACAATACTAGCCGCAGAGACCAGCAGCGCATGATTCGCGCCGACCGACCGACGTGTCTCGCTAACGACAGCGCGCTGCGGCGATGGAGCAGAGCAGCGCTGCTGCTAGCCATGCCAGCCCTTGCGGTTTGCGACCGCCACCCGCCGCGCTGCAGCCGTCGGAGGCGGCGCCTGGGGCATCACACTGCAGGGTGCTCTCTGCGCGGCTGAACTCGTCGCGCACGCGCTGCGTCGGAGTTGACGAATCGTCCGCTGAGCTTCGTCAAGGCGGAGGTCGCGAGCTTGCATGCTGGCGGCGCTCGAACGCGAAACTGCTGCGGCCGGACGCATAGGAGAGTTGTTTGGCGCGCTTTTTCAGGGACGCCGCGACTTGCGACAGCATGGCTGGATGCACGTCCGGGCCGAATTGCGCGCCGTCAATCACCGCCAGGCTCAGCGTCGTGAGCGGCAGCGATGACTCGGCGCCGCGGCGATCGACAGCCAGAAACGCGCCCGTCTGGACGTGCTCGTGGCTGAAAAACTCGAGTTTGAGCCGGTCGAACTCTGCACAAAGTTCCTCGAGCATGTCCAAAACCGGCACAGTCGTCGAGACGATGACGAAGTCGTCCCCGCCGACATGCCCGAGACGGGCCTCGTCGCCCATGCGGGTGACACCCCCGGCGAGCACCTTGGCCGCGAGGCGAATCAACTCATCGCCGGCCAAAAAGCCGTAGGCGTCATTGTATTCCTTGAAGTGATCGAGGTCCGCGTACACTACGCCGAAGCGTCGCGAATCCAGGACTTCCAGCAGCCACTTGCTAATCGTGCGATTTCCGGGCAGCCCGGTGAGGGGGCTGGCGCCGGCGGCAGTTTGCACCTCGAGCTGTGCCGAGCGCGTGATGAGTTGTTTCATGGTGA
>DATHEN010000766.1:0-5210 GCA_035318565.1 Polyangiaceae bacterium | reverse complement strand
TGATGCAACGAGCGCACGTGCTGTGCGACCATCTCGTATAGCTTCAGGTCGAGCTTCTCGAGCCGATCGGCCCACTCGAGAGCGGCGGATCCATCGCGCAGCGCCTCGACCACCCCGTTCGAGTACGCCAGCCCTCCAATGTAGAGCTTTCTGGCGTCGGTCGGCAGCGACCGGAACATCTTCTCGTCCGTGAAGCGCGCATACAGGTTCAGCAAACCCGCACGCGTGGATTCCCATCGATCGGTGCCGATCTGGCCGAGCAGCATGCAGTATTCGTAAATACCTGCAGGCGTCTTGCCCCGTCCCAAAACGAGCAGCGGTTTGAGGGAGCTCGCATAGCGAGTCGCGCGATCCGGGTCCAAGCAGATGGCTGCGACGCCGCACAGCGTGGTGACGCATGAAAAAAGAAACACGAACAGCTCTCGGAATTGATACTCGCGTGGCGCTCTCGAGAACTTGAAGGTGAGCTTGGCCCAGAACACTCCGATCAGGAGACTCAACATCGAACCGAGCAGCGGCCGCAGGCGTGTCGCTAGGGTCAGGCCGGTCAGGCGCGGCAGCAGTTCCAGCGCCGCTTCGCCATAGGTCGTGGCCAATCGCCGGTCAACATAGTAGCCGGCGCGCGCGAGCGACGTGAGCAGAGGGACGATCTGGTAAGGCGAGCGTTTCTGGTTGCGATAGACCGAAAGCGCCGCCTCCAGCGCCGGCACCGCCGCGTGGAAGTCGTCGTTGATGGTCCCGACAGCGTGCGTGCGGCCCGCGGCACGGGCGAGCAGATCCGCGCCGCGCGTCTCGTCGCCCGCGCGCAGCAAGTGCCAGCCTGCTTCGAGCCCGGTACGCGGATCGTGGGGCTGTTTTTCCAGTAAAAGCTCGGCTAGCCGCAGATGCAGCGCTCGCCGGCGTGCTTCGGGCAAGCCGGCGAGCAAGCGCGTACGCACGGACTGCTGCGAGAACCCGCAGTCCTCGCCATAGCTCCGCAGCACCCCGCGCGAAATGAGCTCGTCGAAGGCGCGGAACACGCGTTCGTCCGCGCCCTTTTCCCAGAGACTCACGCAGACGTCCAGGGGCAGCGGTCGATGCTGCACGCACAGCGCCGAAGCGAAATCCCGCGCGTCGTCACTCAGTTCGCGCAGCGCGGCAACCGCGAGAACACTCAGGTCGGGCGGGGCAATGCCCGACAGGTCGTCGGTTAGCGTCCAGATGCCGTTCACGTAACGTGCCGCGCCGCTGTCGGCGAGATGACGCGCGAGCTCCACCGAGTGCCGGGGGTTGCCGGCGGTCGAATCGTAGATCCATTTCGCCAGGCGGCCGTGATTGGGCACCTCGCCGAATAGCGATCGCACTAGCATGAGCACTTCCTCCGCGTCGAGCGGATGGAGTGCAAGCGATTGCACGTGCTCGCGCAGCAGGCGCATGGCATCCGGCGCGGCGATCGTCTCGCTCGTTCGCAGCGAACAGGCGACCAGCAGGGGTTTGGCCTTCGCGGTTCGTGCGAGGCTCGCAATCAGCGCCAGCGATGCCGGGTCGGCGACCTGGACGTTGTCGACGGCGATCAACAGCGGACGCTGCTTGGACAGCGACATCAACAAGGCTTCCGTCGCGGACTGCACGCGTCCGCGCCATTCGCCCGGTGCGTACGGCACGGCCATGTCCTCGGCGACGTCGAGTCGCTTGCGGATCGCGGGAGAGAGCTGCGCGAGAATGCGCGCGTGCGGGCGCGCCGCGGCGGACGCTTGTTCCGGCAAAACCTCGAGCAAGCGTGCGACCAGGGCTTCCATCACGCCGAACGAGCGCTCGTGCATCTCGGCGTCGACGTGCACCACCGCGGCGCCCAATGTGTGCGCCTGGAGCGCGAGCTCGCCGAGTAGTCGCGTTTTACCAATGCCCAGCGCGCCCTCGATGAGCAGGGCGCCACCACGTCCTTCCACGCATTGGGACAGATTGCGCCGCAGCCGGTTCAGCTCCGCGGTCCGTCCCACGAGCGCGGGTGAGACCAAGTAGCCTTCGGCAATGGCGCCTCCATCCTCCGCTTCGAGCTCCGTGATGCTGTCGAGACGCTCGATCACTTCTGCGGCCGTCACCGGGCGCGCCAGTGGATCGTGACTGAGCAGTGACATCACGAGCTGCTCGAGCGCCATCGGAATCTCGGGCACGAGCTGGGAAAGCGGGACGGGTGGGGTCTTCCACACGTCGATCAAATCCTCCAAACGGCGCGCGGGATAGGCCTGCCGGCCACTCAGCAGCCCGTACGCGAGCGTACCCAGTGAGTAGAGGTCGGCCCTTTGATCGAGGGCATCACCGCGCACCGCTTCGGGCGCGATATTCGGCGGAGTCCCCACGAGCTCGCCGGCGACACCGAAGCTCGTGAGCGCGCCGAAGTCGATGAGCTTGCAACGGCCATCCTGGGTAACGCGCACGTTGCGCGCGCTGATATCGCGGTGCAGGAGCCGGCGCGCGTGGAGTAGTGCCAGGGACGAAGCAATATCGCGCAGATGCTGGCAGGCCGCGCGGTAGCCGAGAGGCGCGAGCTCGCGCAGGTCGCTGCCTTCGAGGAGCTCCATCGTGTAGTACGGTCCCAGCGCATCGACTCCAAAGTCGTACACTTCGATGACACGCGGATGCTTCAAGCTGGCGAGCGTGTGGTACTCGCGGGCGAAAAGCAGCGCCGCTTGTTCGCGTTGGGAGCTGACCAACAAGCGTTTCAAGGCGACGCGCCGAGCCGTGGTTTCATCGTAGACGCGGTAAACACAACCCATGCCGCCCTGGGCCAGGCGCGTTTCCACCCCGTATCTACCGCCGATACGTTCCACGCCGGCGGCGTGCTGCGTACCGCTCGTCTGGACAATGCCCACTATGATCCAACAGTATCGTAAATGGTATCAGCGCTGTCAAAGAGGCCCGGCTCGGGCGGCCGCTCGGCCGCTCGGCGGTCAGTCAGGAACTCGAGCCGATCACTCGCGCCGGTAGACCAGCCAGCGCAGCTCAAGCGGCGCGCGTTCAGGGGGTAAGTCGAAGAGATCCTGACCCTGGGTCCACTCGGCAAACCAGCCCGTCGGCGGCCACGCGCTCTCGGGCAAATTGGCTCGCTCGAATTCGAACACGGACTCGTCGGAGACTTTCTTGAAGGGCAGCCCGTTCGCGAGCTCGTCGAATTCGCGGCGCGTGAAGATCGTGCACCACATGACTTCCGAGAGCTCGCGAGCCAGTGCGTCTGGCTTGAAACCGGTGCTGGAGAGGAACACGCTGAAGAGCAGCACGCCGCCAGGAGCCAGCAGGCGGCTCGCTACCTCGAACAGTTGCCGCACGTGATCCGGGTTGCGAAAATGCGAAGCTACGACCTCCGCGAGCACGATCAAGTCGTAGCTGCTCGGGGACAGGTCCAGTGCTTCGTCGAGTATGTCGTTTTCCAGTATTCGACACGCGAGGCCGCGCTTGGCCACCTCTTCGCGCAAAATGGCGGCAAGTGCCGGCGCCAGTTCCACGGCATCCACGGCAAATCCAGCCTCGGCCAAGGGCAACATGTTCCTGCCCGTGCCTGCGCCTACGTCCAACACGCGCACTCGCGACGGCTCACCGAGAGAAGCGGCGACCTCGGTGACCTTTGCGTCGGGATGCGCGCCGAACAGAGGCGGAGTACGAGTCTTTACCCAAGCATCGTACTCATCCGCGATCGTGACGACTGCATGCGAGACCGTGTACGAGAGCGCGGTGCTCGGCGGCGCGTCCGTGGAATAGTCCACGATGACTTTCGCGTAGGGAGACGCGGCGAAGCCTTCTTGCAATTTCTTTTGCAGAATGCCACGCACATGTCCGAGCTCTTCCGCCGAGAACAGCCGGCCGTGTGCGGAGAACACGCCGTTCACATTGTGCACGTAGTGATCGAGCAAACTCGGCACTGCGGGAAATACGATTTGTCCACGACCTGCGATACGCCGCGGCAGCCGCTTGAGCATTGCCTGACGCAGGACCGCAGGGTTGGTTTCCTTCAGAGTCTTTTTGCCGACCATGGCGGCGCGCAGGCTACCACTGACCGCTTGCGTTACCAGCGCTGGCCGCGCGGGGCGCCGCGCAGCGGTGCCCCACCGCTGATCGGCACGACCGGGATCTCTTTCGAGAGCTGCAGGTACAGCGCCCGCATTTCAGCGAGCTTTTCGGGCTCACTCGCCGACAGGTCCTGCTCTTCCTTGAAGTCCTTGATGACGTTGAAGAGCATCCACTTGGTGTCGTCGCCGAAGGCGATGAGCTTGTAATCTCCGTGGACCAGGGCCCGCCGTCGATCCATCAAATCGGCCCGCGGCAGCTCGCTGATCACGGGGCGCTCCTGGGCTTTCTCACCGAAAACCTCGGGTACCAGGCTCTGACCGCGGTACGCCGGCTCGGACGTGGGCAAGCCCATCAGGTCGGCTATCGTCGGTGCGAGATCGATGTGCCCGCGTGACGCTTCGATGCGACGCGGTTTCGCCTCCGGTACGTGAATGAAGAGCGGAACGCGAATCAGGCACTCCCAGAGCTCGTAGGCATGGCGATACTGGTTGCGCTCCCCGAAGCCCTCACCGTGATCCGCCGTGATGATCACGGCCGTGTCTTTGCCCCAAGGCTGCTGCTCCGCCCAGGAGATCAAATCGCCGACCCACTTGTCGCTGTAGTGCACTTCGTTGTCGTACAGGTCGCGACGCTTGTTGCCCCAGTCCGGGTGCTCGTCGTGCTTGATGTACGTGTAGTGCGGGTCGAGGAAATGGAAGTACGCGAAGAAGCGTTTGCCCTCGGGCAACTGCACGTTCTTCGGATCAGAGAGCAGCTGTTTTGCGAGCGCGTTCAGTGCCTCGCTGGTCACGTTGGCGACGCCAGTGGTATCGAGAAACGTGCCCTTGACCAGCCGGTAGTCGTCGAACCCCTGGTCGAGCCCCATGCCGGGTAAAAAGTAGCCGTGAGCGTGACCGGCCAGCGTGCGGTGCCCGGCCTGTTGCGCGCGTTCGGTCACGAACACGTTTTCGGGCAGCCACCTCGTGAAGAAGTAGCCGTCGCGCGCCATTTCGGATGGGTACCTGCCCGTGAGCGTCGGCGCGACGGACTTCGCCGTGTAACTCGAGAGTGAGTACGAGCGCGGATAGAGCGTGCTCTGTTCGGCGTACTTCGAAAGCCAGGGTGCAATCGGCCGCTCGTAACCCGTCCACGGCATGTCCGCCCGCAGACTGTCGATCATGAGGAAC
>DATHEN010000765.1:0-6285 GCA_035318565.1 Polyangiaceae bacterium | reverse complement strand
GGCAAGGTAACCCGCCCGCGCCGCGCCTCCGTCGGTCTCCACACGCACGTCTCCTTCACTGGAGCGCAGGCGCAGCGCGCCTTCGAATGGAAACTCGGCCTCGAGCGGGTCGAGAACGCGCACCGCGATCACGATGCGATTCCGGCTCGCGAGCGCCGCGAACCGGTCCAGAGTGGAGCTCGGCAGATCGATCAAGTCACTGAAAAACACGATCACGGACCCGCGTCCCGCACGGCGAGCGACCGGAGCGAGGGCGCGTTCGATACTGGCGTTGTCGACCCGCAGATCGCCGCCGGGGCGCGCGCCTTCGAGGGCTGCGACCACGCGCTCGAAGGCCTGCCGCGCTCCCATCGCGGGCAGGCTGCGTACGTCGTCCCCGCCGATCCAATCGAGCGCGACCGGATCGCCGCCGGCGACCGCGATGCGTGTCAGGGCTGCTGCGAGCACGGCGGCAAAGGCGAGCTTGGCCGCCGGAGCGTTCGGGCTCCGGTAAGCCATGGACGCGCTGCCGTCGATCACGAGCCGGAGTGCGCGGTCCGTTTCGGTTTCGAATTCGCGCACGAGCAAGCGGCCATGGCGCATCAGCGCGTGACGGTCGAGCCAGCGCAGATCGTCACCCGGCACGTAGGCGCGATGCCCGCCGAATTCGACTCCAGCGCCGCGCCGCGGGCTTCGGTGACTGCCGGCGTAGATGCCGTCGGCCACGGTGCGGGCGCGCAGCTCGAGTGGGGCCAGCTTGCCCCAGTCGAGCGCGCGGCGAAGTTCGCTGCTCACGCGCGGGATATTGGATCAAATATGCGCGGCGCGCTTTACGTTAATCCGCTCTACGGAAACAGCCGTTCGCCCGTAGCGCTGGGAAGGCCGCCGTTCTCGCCGCCCCAGAGCAGAAACTCCGAGCCCATCCAGATGGCTACCGCATAGCGGCGAGCGTGCCCTGAAGGCCAGGCTGGCAGGCCCGCCCAGCTGTTCGTGGTGGAGGTGTAGACAGTGCCGTCCTTGCGTGTGCCCGCGTCGGTGCGTCCGACTGCTGGGTCGAAGCCACCGAGCATGAGGAGCTTGCCGGCGCTGATGCGCGCTACCCAGCCATGTTCGCGGGTGACTGCGTAGCGTGCGCTCGGTGCGCCGGCGACCGCGGAGCTGGACCAAGCGTTGCCGGTCGGGTCGAAGCGCATGCCATTGGTGGGGGTGGCGGGTGAATAGCGGCCGCCCCAGACGACGAAGTAGCTGCCATCGAAGCCGCCCAGAGGACCCTCGCGCCAGCTCGGACCTTGCGTGGGTGTGCTCCACGCGTTGCCGGCGGCGCTGTATGCGCGGAAATCATTGCTCGCAAAAGGCCCTTCCAGCCCGCCAAATGTGTAGAGGTGGGTGCCGGACCAACCGGTAGCCGGATTCAACGCCGGGTCCGGCTCGTTCGCAGTGGGCACCGAGCTCCAAGCGTCGTTCACTGGATCGTACAAGTAGGCGTGGTCACCGGGATCGCCAGAGCGGGTGTAGCCGCCCCAGATCAGCACGCGCGAACCCGTCCAAACGCCGAATGCGCCACGACGGGCGGACGGCGCGCCGCCCGTCTTCATCTTCTTGGTCCACGTCGCCGCGACCGGGTCGTAGATCGAGCCGCTGTTGTAGTCCTGAGTGTTGGCTCGGTCCCCGCCGCCCCAAACCACTAGGACGCTGCCCGTCCAGACTGCGGTGGCCAGCACGCGCGCTGACGGAGTGTTCGAATTGACGGTCGTCAGCGACCAAGCTGCCGCGCCGCTGATGGAAGGATTGTAGAGCGCGCCGCTGTTCAGGTCCGCCGTGGAGCTTGCGCCGCCCCAGATGAAGACGGCGCTCCCGGTCCACGCGAACGCGGCACGGCTGCGCGCGACGAAGCCTGGAGGCGGCGCAGGTGTGGCGAGCCACTTGGGTCCGCATCCGCCGCTCAGGCAGGTGCGGCCGGCCGTGCAAGCGATGTTGCAGCCGCCGCAATTGGCGACGTTGCTATCCGGATCGATGCACTGACCGTTACAGAGTAAATTCGGTAGCGTGCAGGCGGGCGTGACGCATTGATTGCCGCTGCACACCTTGCCGCCCGTGCAGTCCGCGTTGTCACAGCACTCGTAACAGCCCTGCCCGCCACAGCATTTGTTGTTCGTACCGCTCGCACACGGTGACGACGACGTACACGTGCCCGCGGCGCTGCACGTGTCCACGGTGCAGGCGTTGCCGTCACTGCATTGCGTGTTGTCGCAGCACTGCCGGCAGGCGTCCGTGCAATCGTTGGGCGTGGCCGGGGCGCAACTGCAGGACGATCCCGAGCAGATCGCGCCGGGCTTGCACGCGATGGTGCAGCTCCCGCAATGTGCGGCGTCCGTGCGCAGGTCTACTTCGCAGCCGTCTCCCGGCAAGAGATTGCAATCCGAGAAATCGGGACGGCAGGTGGGAACACCGCCAACGCAGGTTTGATTCGCTCCCACGGCGCGGCCGCAGGTGCCGCAGTTGCTCGGGTCGTTCGTGAGGTTGACGCAGGAGACGCCGTTACACAGCGTTTCACCCGTTGCGCAGCCGCTCACGCACTGCGTACCGTTGCAAACGGGCGTGCCGCCCTCGCAGCGCTGAATGCAGCTGCCGCAATGTTCGGGGCTGGTCTTGGGACTTTCGCAGCCCGGGAGCGCATCGCAATTGTTGAAGGTACTGCTGCAGCCGCACACACCCTGCGTGCATGTGGAGTTGCTGCCGCAGTCTTTCGTGCAGCTGCCGCACGTCTTCGTGTCGGAAAGGGATGCCTCGCAGCCGTCGTCGGCTCGCCCGTTGCAGTCGGCGAATCCCGTCTCGCACACGCACTGCTTCATGCTGCAGTACTGGTTGGTGCCGCAATTCTGCCGGCACGCTCCGCAGTTGGCCTTGTCACTGCTCAAGTCCGCTTCGCAGCCGTTCGTCGTCTGTCCGTCGCAATTGGCCGTGTCTGCTGGACACTGGCACGTGCCTCCGCTGCAGGTGGCGTCGAAACCGCACGCGATCCCGCAGCTGCCGCAATTTTCGCTGTCCGTGGAGGCGTTGGCTTCGCAGCCCGTCGCGACGTTCTTGTCACAGTCCAGGAACATCAACAGGCATTGATTGACGCAATGGCCACCCAGGCAAGCCGTGCCGGGGCAGCCCTTGCCGCATTCTCCACAGTGCGATGTATTGGTGTCCACGTCGATGCACTGGCCGTCACAGCAATGGCCGGAGCAGCCGGCGCAATCGGGGCCGTCGCAGGTGGCACACACCGAAGCGTCCGAGGAGTCCGGACCGCCGTCAGTAGCGCCCGCGGTGCCGGAGCTGCCGCCCATGCCGGAGCTGCCCGAGGCGCCCGAGGCTCCGGCGCTGCCGCTCGAGCCAGCGCTGCCGGCTGAGCCGTCACGTCCTGCGCTGCCAGAAGACGAGTCGCTGGCGTCGTTGCCGAGCACCCCGCCGGAACCGCCGACGCTCGCGTCGCGATCGGAGACGGTTTCGAAGTCGTCGCCGAGCAGCGCCGGGCAGGCGGGAAGAAGCAGACCTGAGAGCATGAGCGCCGACAGGGAACGCAGCACTTGTTCCCGCAGCGTTCTCATCAGAAGCGTCCCTGAACTCCGAGGCGTCCGATGCCGACGAATGGTCGCAGCTGACCCGCCTCCGCGCGTTTCGGCGCGGTGAGCAGCAGCGTGACGCCGGCCCCGACGCCGGCGATGCCGAACAGGTAGCTCACGGTGGAAACCGTTCGCAAGGAGCGAAAAGCCTCGACGTCTTTCGCGCCGGAGGAGCCCGGCGCGCACTTGCCGTCGGGGCAGTTATCCTGGGCGCTGCTGTGACGGTTGGCCGCGAGCAACCCCGCGATCACACCCGTGCCGAGGCCCGCGCCACCGACGCCGAACCCAACGTACGCCCACGTGCGCTGCGCGCTGCCTGCGTCTCGTTCGGGCATGGTGTCCGGGCGCAGTGAGGCGTCGGTCAAAATGCGCCCCGTGTCGGCGCTGGCGCCCGGCTCGAGTTTCAACGTGGCAACTTGCGTTTCGGCTTCGCGAAGTGTCAGCCGCGCGCGGGCTCCCGCGCCGCTGTTCGTGCTCACCGAGATCTCGTGAGCGCCGGGGTTGATCGGCATTTCTACACCGATCAACGCGCGCTGGAGAGGCTTGCCGTCCAGCGTCACGTTCAAGGTGTCTCCTGGTGCAGCACGCTCCACCACGATACGCAGTTGCGGCACACGCGGCCGAATTTTCGTGAGCTCATCCTGCGCCTGCTGCACGGCTTGCTTGAAAGCGTCCGGCGCCTGCGCATCGAGCGGAGCGCGAACCGTGCGCACGTAAGCCTCGACGGCTTCGACGAGCCGGCCCAATTTTTCGAGAGCGCGCGCCTCGCGCAAGGATAGTGTGGGCGCGGGTACGAGCGTGTGCGCGCGATGAAACAGGTCCTGCGCCGTCTTGTAGTCGCCGCGGTCATACGCAGCTGCCGCGCGGTGGGCGAGCTCGCGCGCCGCGTTCTTCGTCGTATCGTCCACTTCCTGAGCGCGCGCGCCTGCTGCGCCGAGGAGCGTTGCGACCAGCGCTCCCGCGAAGCAGCTGCGGGCTGCGCGTTGCCGAGCGCCCGCGCCGATACGCGGACAGGCGTCAAAAGCCAAGGTCTTCATACGTGCTGTTGCGTTTCCGATCACGTGTCCTCGGCTGGCGTTTCGCCGGCGGCTTGGCGGGCGCGGCTGTGGAAGTTGCGCTCGCGTTCTCTTGGGTCGGTGCGCCCGATTTCGAGTTCTCGAGCGCGGACGTTCGAGCTCCACTGTCCGTCTTTGCGTGAGGAAGTGGAGCGAGCGCCCGCGTAGGTTGCACAACGGCCCCGACGGGAGCGATTTTAGACGGACCTGCGGCGCGCTCGATCGAATGCTCGGGTTCGCGTGTGGAGTTCTGTGAGTTGGTGTAGGAACGTTGCAGCGCGCCGAGTGAGAACAGACCCACGAAGGCGAACGCCACTGCTCCTGCCAGCACCATGCGCGAACGCGTTCGCCTACCTGTCGGTGCCGCGTCGGGATCGGCTCCGGCTACGTTCAGCGGCGCTTCGTCCAAGGCCGCTGCGCGAGCGAAATTGGGCGACGGGATGCGCCTCAAGCCGCTGTTGACCTCTTCTGTCGTGAAGCTACGCCCGTCGAGCCAGCTCGCGCGCAGTGAGTGCCCGCAGATGTCCTCGGTGACGCCGCGTTCTACGAGCCACGCGGCGAGTGTCTCTCCCAGCTCTCGGATATTCTGCCAGCGCTGGTCGCGGTTCTTGCAGAGCCCTCGCTGCACGATATGCCAGAGCTCGGTGTCCCCGGCGGAATGCTGAAGTATGGACGCGGGTTCCTCTTCGATGATGCGGCTCAGGAGAGCGTGGTAGTTCGCTTCACTGAACGGCAGGTTGCCGGTCACGCACTCGTAGAGCATGACCGAGAACGCCCAGATGTCCGCGCGCTGGTCGATGTCCTCCGCTCCGCGCGCCTGCTCCGGTGACATGTACTCCGGACTGCCGAGCACGGCGCCGTCGCGAGTGATCCGTCCGTCTTGCGACCGCTGAGCCAACATCGCGATCCCGAAGTCCACGATCTTGGGTTGAAGCCGGCCGTCCCCGTCGGCCAAAAAGACGTTGTCCGGTTTCAGGTCGCGATGAACGATGGCTTGCCGGTGGGCGGCGGCGAGAGCCTCGGCAATCGGGAGCAAGAGTTGAGCGGTGTAGGTAGCGGGCAAGCGCCGCTGTTCGTTCAACAGCTCTCCGAGGTTTTGGCCTCGCAAAAGCTCCATGACGATGAACGGATCATCCCGGTGCGTCCGCCCGAAATCGAAGATGCGTACGATGCTGGGGTGCTTCAGGCGCGCCGCGGTGCGAGCCTCGTTCAAGAGCCGCTCGCTGGCGCTCTCGGAGGCAATGTCTGCGCGGATCAGCTTCAGCGCAACTTGCACGTCCAGAGCGAGATTTTGCGCAACCCAGAGCGCGCCCATGCCGCCCTCGGCCAGCGGGCGCACAAGCCGGTACTTGTCTGCAATGACCTCGCCCGCGATGTAGCGCGACATCTCGGCAACAGACAAGAGCGAACGCGGAACGCTATCCGACGCCAACGGCAATCCTCGAACGATACATCAGGAGACCCGTGCACGACGAGCGCCAAACGCTGCGCCGCGAAGCATGGCGTCGGCGAATGTGTGCAAGTTCGTGACCTCGCACCGCCTGGCTGCAGTGCGAGTGATGAGTCAGTGGAAACGATGCAGCGCGCTTAATACACGACGCGATGCAACGAGTTCGCGCACGCTTCGTCAACCATACAAATCC
>DATHEN010000764.1:0-4544 GCA_035318565.1 Polyangiaceae bacterium | reverse complement strand
TGATCATCAATGGAAAAATTTTGCCGCTGAAGCCCGGCCCGACGAGCTGCTCCGGGTGGCGCTCCGTCAGCTCGCGCAAGGTCTGACCTTCATGAGCGCCGGAACGCACACGGCTCATGCCCTTTTCGTGATCCGCCAGATCCCAACTTTCGCCAATCGGCCCCTCGGGCAAGTCCGAACGAAAGCGCTGCATGCGCCGCCCGCCCCAGACGAGGCGTTGGTAGACGGGTTGGAAATTTAGCGGATCAGTAAGGTCCATCGCGGCCTGAGTCTAAAGCCTGTCCGCAGAATGCCAAACCCGTAAACGTGAACGTGCCCGTGAACGTGCCCGCAAACGAGCCCGAAAATCGCAATCCCACTCGACCCAGCTCAGCTCAACGCAAGATCAGCGGCTGAAGCGAGATCGGCCAGGACAAACCGAGGGCCCATCCGGTCGCGACGTCGGACGGGTAATGGACGTGCAAGTAAGCGCGGGAAGTCCCGACCGCGAGCACGATCAAACTGCATGTCGTGTTGGTCACCCAGGCTAGCTTCGGAAAGCGAGTCGTCGCGACAACCGCGATGGCGCCATAGATGGCCGCGCTTGCCATCGAGTGTCCGCTCGGAAACGCAAAGCCGGTAGTGCGTGAAAGTTGCAGTGACGAATCCGGGCGCTCACGGCCGAACGCGAGCTTCAAGACCTGGTTCATGAGCGTGGAGCCCAGCGCCGTGACCCCCAGGAACAGGGCGGCGCGGCGCTTCTGTTGCACCCACAGGCCGAGCGTGAGCAGCGTGGACAGTGGGGTCAGGAGCTCCGCCGAGCCGAGCTGCGTGAGCGCGCGCATCGTCGAGGTGAGACGGGGAGTCTGCCGCTGCCGCAGCCAGCGCAAGAGCCGAGTATCGAACTCGAGAGAGCCGTTGCGGTGCAGCTCTCTGGCCACACTGCCGAAGGCGAACACGGACCCGAGCACGAACACCCACCGTACTCCGATAGCCGGGATCAGCGGCTGCGGGCGCCGGAGTAGCCGGGCCACGAGTGGGTTGATGGAAATGTCTCGGCGCATGTGCCTCGAGCTCTGACTGCAACATAAGGCGCGAAAGCGCGCGGTCGAACGAATGAGGTTTCTCGATAGTGTGGCAAAGACGCGCTGCACAATTTGGTTGCGCGGCTCTCTGGCGATGGTCACAACGCTCGGGTGAGCCCCGCTGTTGCCCCACGACTGGGTGCGTTCCCAGCTGAATGCGGTACGCTGTTTGCTTTGTGGAGCACGCGCGCTGCCGAGGCAGCGGTGCGGCTCTACGACGAACACGCCGAGCCGCTTCGAACCCACGCCCTGGAGCGTCTCGAGAACGGCTTGTTTCAGGCTATCGTTCCCGGCGCGGGAGTGGGAGCACTCTACAAGTTCGTGCTCGATGGTGACGAGCTTGGTGATCCGTGCGCACGCTTTCTGCCACAGGGCGTGTTCGGGCCGGCGCGCGTAATGGCGCCCGGCAAAGCGCGGGGTCCCGCGTTTCAGCTAGAACGTGTTCCAGACGCAATCTACGAGCTGCATGTCGGCACGTTCACCCCCGAGGGGACGTATCGCGCGGCGCAGCGCCGTTTGCCGGAGCTGGCCGCGCTCGGTGTGTCGGCGCTCGAGCTGCTACCGCTCGGCGCTTTTCCGGGGCAGCGCGGTTGGGGGTATGACGGCGTGGCGCATTACGCTCCCTTTGCTGCCTATGGTGAGCCCGATGAGCTGCGGGATTTCATCGCGGCCGCGCACGAGCGTGGCCTCGGCGTGTTGCTCGATGTCGTGTACAACCACTTTGGGCCAGCGGGAAATGGGTTGCCCCGCTACGCCGAGGAGTATTTCCGCACGGACGTGCAAACGCCGTGGGGTCCTGCGCTCGACTTCGGCAATCCGGTACTACGCCGCTACGTCTTGGACAACGCGCGCTATTGGTTCGAAGAGTTCGGGTTCGACGGCCTGCGGCTCGATGCGACTCACGCGATCCACGACGACTCTCCGCGGCACATCTTGGAAGAGCTGAGTGACGTGGCGGCGCAACAGCAACCGCGCCGCATCCTGATCGCCGAAGACGAGCGCAACGAAGCCGCGCTCGTGACCCGTTTTGGGACGCACGCCGTATGGGCCGACGACTTTCATCATGCCGTGCGGGTGACGCTCACCGGTGAGCAGGACGGCTACTATGCGGCGTACCCGCCGGGCGCGGCCACGATCGCCGAAACGCTGCGCCGCGGCTGGTACTACGACGGCCGCGCGTACCCGCCGCGTGGAGAGCTGCGCGGCACCCGCGCGAACGAGCTCGAGTTTCAAAGCTTCGTTTACTGCATTCAGAACCATGATCAGGTCGGCAACCGCGCTCTGGGCACCCGGCTCAACCACGAAGTCGGTTTGGACGCGTACTGTGCGGCCAGCATGCTGCTGGCATTCTTGCCGATGACCGCGCTCTTGTTCATGGGCCAGGAGTGGGCGGCTTCGAGCCCATTCCTGTTCTTCACCGATCACGACGCGGAGCTCGGTGAGCGAGTCTCGCGCGGGCGCCGTGAGGAGTTCAAACATTTTCAGGCGTTTTCTTCGGCGGAAATGCGTGAGTCGATTCCGGATCCGCAGGCCGTTCAGACCTTCGAGCGGAGCCGTCTCAATTGGCAGGAGCGCACGCAGCCGAGTCACCGGCGTGTTCTCGAGCTGTACGAGCGCCTGTTTCGCTCGAGACGAGAGGACGCCGTGTTGTCCGCGCCGTGCGCGCGCCACGAGCTCGAGGTGAGCAGCGCGGGCGAAGCACTGGTCGTCGGCCGCGCGCGTGCGGGCGAAGGACGGCTGCTGATCGTCAACTTCGGCGAGCGCGTCCTCGAGTTGCCGGAGGAGGCCAGCGCTCTCGCGGTACTGGCGCAGAGTGCCGTCGTAGACGTGCGGCAGCTCGGAAAGCACGCGGCGGTTTGGTTCGCCGGGTCCGAGAAAACGCTCGCCACGTTGCGAGCGAAGCTAGCGCTCTGATTCGACGTGGCTCAGCGGCTGGCGCGCGCCGAGCTGGAGACGTTCACGCGGCGTGAGATCGTCACGGGATTGCCTTGAAATGGCGGTACGCGCGTCGAACGCAGCGCTCCGGCGACACAGGATCCGGCGCGCGTGCGGCTCAGCGGTGCCCCCACGCGCACGCTCTTGACGCGGCCCGAGGGATCGAAGGTAACGGTCGCCAACACGGACTTCTGCAGGGCGGACCCCTGTCCGCACGAACGCGCACGGCCCACGCTGGCATTCAGTGCACGTGTCGCTCGCGATATATCGAACGGCCGAGTGGGTTTCGCCCTCGGCGGTGTTGCGGAGTTACGTTGCGAAGGGGCGGACGCGGTTCGTTCGCTCGCCTTGTCGTTCGCCGGCGGTGGGGCGACGCGCGGCGCCGCTCGGACTCGTGAGCGCGCGCTGCGTGCCCAGCGCCGAGCGCGCGGGCGTTTGCGCTCAACGCGGCTGTCGCCGGCCAGCTCGGCTTGCTGTTGAGCGCGTTTTTGCAGCTCCTGGCGTGCGCGCTCGGCATTCTCCTCCGCTGCGCGCTGCAAACGGACGTTGACCAGAGCGATTGTGGGTCGAGCCCGGGCGGCTGCGCCTGCTTTCAACGGCTGAAGCACCCGATCGCCGCCGCGAGCCAGGAGCAAGACAGTACACAGCAGGAGTAGGCCGAGCGCGGAGCCCAGCAGCGTCCGTGATCGATGGCGCAGCATGGGCAGCCGCGGGTTCGCGGACGGAGCTTCGGTTGGTACTTTGAACGGAGCCTCGGTCGGTAGCATCGCCGACAGATCCGTGTGTGCGCGCTCACTGGCGATGTCACGGAACGGAGCCGGTTCGTTGGGGATCGCTTCTACGGCAGCGCTCTCGGGAGGCGTGACGGGAGGCGAAGGCGGCGCGAGAGGCAAGGCTTCCAGTTTCGGTGCCGGCGGCGCGCTCGCGGCCCTGTCGGGCGCGGGCGCGGAACGCGGAGCAAGTCGCAGAGCTCCCGACGGCTTCGGAGGTCGCGACGCACGAAAAGCGAGTCGTTGACTCTCGGCTCTCGCCTCGCGCTGCACTTTCGCGGGGCGCTTCGTTTCTTGTTTCGGGTGCGTCGATCTGCGTGGAGACGCCAGGGTGCGCGACCGCGCGCTGGGTGTGCCCGGTGCGCTGCCACTCTCTTCGAATGAAAACAAGGATGCGAGCTCGTCCGGTGACGGATCGTGGAGCCGGCGTTCGCGAGCGACTTTGGCGGTCGCAGCAGCAATGGGTGGCGCCGGGGCGGCCGCTGCGGGAGCCGGCTGCGGCAGCTCGGCTGCAGTCGGCGGGGTGGATTCAGGCACCGGAGCGGCAGGGCCGTCGACGTTGGGCACCCGCGGAGCTGTCAGGTCCGGTTCCGTCGGAACTGGGCTTGGCGAATCACCGGCTGGACTTGAACTCTCGGTCGCTGGGCTCTGGGCGGTGACCGGGGCCTCCGGATCGGCAGCGGGAGGCACCGACGGCAACTTGTCGCCGGCAGGCTGCATGCGACCGTCGATCTGAAAGGCGCTCCTACAACGCGTGCAGTGGATGGGCGCGAGG
>DATHEN010000763.1:0-3506 GCA_035318565.1 Polyangiaceae bacterium | reverse complement strand
TGCGCTCTACCGCGACCGTCTCCGCACGCTACTCACCAATCCAGCCGTCCCCCGGGCTCAGCTCGGCTTGCTCCGCATCGCCTACGAGGGCGGCTTCCGCTTGTCCTGCACTTACACGGCAGGATCGCTCGAGATCGAGGCGGAGCGACACTTGGAGGCGGCTCGTTGAGCCCTCTACGCTGCGCTCGACGGTTGGGTGCGCTCGCCGCGAATCGTCAATCCCGGCACTTCGCCAACCGGCTCCGTGCTCATCGCTCCCGTCGGCACGAGCTTGGACGGAACGGTCGAGACGCTCAAAATCCTTCTCGCTGGCACGCCCGGAAGCTCCATCACGTTCGAGGCGCGTTTTCGCAGCACGGATCCTCACGACGGCGGACTAGCCGCCGAAGGTCTCCTCGCCTGGTACACGGTGGTCGACTCCAGCGTATGCCATTCGACATCCTTCCGCTTCAGAACTCGACGAAGAAGGACACGAGCCTGTTCTCGCTCGCGCCCGTCAACTGCATGCTCGATTCGTACGACCCGAAGAGCCGCGGTAAGGCGAAGGCGCTCACCAATGGGAGTTACCGCATCATTGGCTTGGGTGGAGGCGACGGGGGCATCCTCGTCCGCGTCAATTCCGGTTTCGGCCTTTACCAGGTCAGCTGGGAGCGCGTAACCACGGCGCCGGCGTGCTGACGCGCAGCGGTACTGCGGCAGGTAACTCGAGCTTCACGGCCGGTTGCGCGACAGCTCGCGCGTGAGCTGCGCAGTTTGCTCCGCTCGGGCCGCACCGATGGCCGTCTTGACGCGCTGTCGCTCCTCCGGCGGAGGCAGCACCGCGGGCGCCCCGAGCGCCTGTATCCAGAGCTCTCGACACCATCCCTTCGAGTGATAAAGGTGCTCGTCCTCCTGGTCTTCGATCGCGTCGTAGGCCGCTTTCAGCGCTTCCGCCTGCGGCCCTGCGAGCTGCGTCGCGCATACACCGATGAGCTCCCAATCGAGGTGGTCTTTCGTCTCGGCGAGCACGACGCACTCGCAGGCGACGAGCTGGGCGGCCTGCGGGTTACCGGCGCCGAGCGCCATCTTCATTGCCTCGACCAGTGCTCGGCCCAAGTGCCGAACGACGGCGCGACCTGGAGTCTCGCGGCCGGCGTCGATTCGCAGAGCTTTGCAGAGACCTTCCAGCGTGGACACGTGGGTCTTGGTCTCGGTGAGATAGTTCTTCCATTCCTTTTTAAGGCTCGCATCCAGGGCGCACTGCACGGCGGTCTCGTAGACGAGGACTCCGCCTTTCTCATGCTCGAGCGCTTGCAATACGAGCTCTTCGATCTGTTTCGCGTTCATGGCGGACTCCCTTCGAAACCAAAGTGGCGGGTTCGGGCGCGCTCGGTCACACCGCGGGCGGATCCATTTCACGCTCGTGGTGGCGATGCCGAGCGATCGCCTTGATGAACGCGGGTAGTGCTTTGGCCGCGGTCGCGCTCCGCCCTCCGACGATTCCGGGGTCGGGTGCGCCGGAGGGAAGCACCGCAGGCACGCCCGCGTTTTCGACGAGGTCAGCGCCCGCGCCGAGCGACAAAATGGGTTTGGCGTGACGGTACTGATCCTTGAGAAACTCGAGCGCATGTCCCACGTTCCCGAGCAAGGTGACCGCGCTCTTACCGTCCGGCACTGCGACGGCGTCGAATAGAACCGACGGCATGGTTTCGAACGTCACCTCGACCTCGAGACGTCCGCCCTGCTCCGTGCGCACCGCGCCGAGGCGCGCTCCGACGTAACGCGGCACGGCGCCCTGCTCCGTGAGCTTTGCGTGCAGCAACTCGGCTCCCGGGCCATCGACGCCGTCGGCGACGAAGATGGCGACGCGGCGCGTGCGGATGCGTCCGTCCCCGGGGCGCGCATACAAAGAGAGCGCCGGCGAGACCTGGACCTCCGGCTTGGGCGTGCGCTTGAGCGCTCTCGGCAGCGGCTCGGGCAGGTCCATCCCGAGCTCCGTGGCCAGCGTGCCGGCGAGCTCGGTCGCGACGTTGGCCAGCATCGCCACGACGCGGCGGCGGATTGCCGGCACCTGCACTTTGGTCAATTCGAAACGAAAGGCGCGGATGATGTGCGCCTTCTCCACGGCCGTCTGGCTTTGCCAGAAGAGTGTCGCTTGATTGTAGTGCTCCGCGAACCGCTCGGGTTTGCCGCGGACCTTGTCGTCTTCGATCGGCTCGCGAAACGAAGTGAAGCCGGCCGCGCCCGACTGAAACGGGCAACCGCCGCCGAGCGAGTTGGGCTCGTAAGAGACGCGGCCCCGATGGATGGCTTGCCGATGCATGCCGTCGCGCTGGTTGTTGTGCACCTGCGCGACGGGCGCGTTGATCGGGATTTCGTGGAAGTTCGGACCGCCGAGACGCGAGATCTGGGTGTCGTGGTACGAATGAATTCGCCCTGCGAGGAGTGGGTCGTTGCTGAAGTCCAGACCGGGCACGATGTGCGCCGTGCAAAAGGCGACTTGCTCCGTCTCGGCGAAGAAGTTGTCGGGGTTGCGGTTCAAGACCAGCTTGCCCACGGGTGTGAGCGGGACCAACTCTTCGGGGATCAATTTGGTGGCGTCGAGGACATCGAAGCTGAATTTCTCCGCCTGCTTCTCCGTGAACAGCTGAAGCCCGAGCTCCCACTCGGGGAACGCGCCCGCCTCGATGGCTTCCCACAAGTCGCGCCGGTGAAAATCGGGATCCGCGCCCGCGATCTTCACGGATTCGTCCCAGTCGAGCGAATGAGTGCCCGCGATGGGACGCCAATGAAACTTGACGAACGTGGACTTGCCCGCGTCGTTGAGCAGCCGGAACGTGTGCACGCCGAAGCCTTGCATCATCCGAAGGCTGCGCGGCAGAGTGCGATCGGACATCGCCCAGAGCAGCATGTGCGTCGATTCCGGCATCAACGAGACGAAATCCCAGAACGTGTCGTGTGCGGTCGCCGCCTGCGGCATCTGGAAATGAGGCTCGGGTTTTGCCGCGTGGATCAGGTCCGGAAACTTCATCGCGTCCTGGATGAAGAACACCGGAATGTTGTTGCCCACGAGGTCCCAGTTGCCTTCGTCCGTGTAGAACTTGACGGCGAACCCTCTGACGTCGCGCGGAGTATCGGTCGAGCCGCGCTCGCCGATGACCGTCGAGAATCGCACGAAGACGGGCGTGCGCTTGCCGGCTTCGGCGAACAGCGATGCGCGCGTGACGGCGGTCAACGGCTCGTAACACTCGAAGTAGCCGTGCGCACCGGAGCCCCGCGCGTGAACAATCCGTTCCGGGATCCGTTCGTGATCGAAATGAGTGATCTTCTCACGAAGGATGAAATCTTCGAGCAGCGCCGGTCCACGCAGGCCCGCCTTGAGCGAGTGCTGGTTGTCTGCGACGGGGACACCTTGGTTCGTGGTCAGGCGTTTCCCGCTCGAGTCCGCGCGCACCCGATCGAGCGGCAGACTCCCCGGATTGACACCGAGATTCGGCTTGCCCGTCCCGACTTTCGGCGACGCCAAG
>DATHEN010000762.1:0-7928 GCA_035318565.1 Polyangiaceae bacterium | reverse complement strand
TCATGGCAGACGAATATCGGGTAATGGTCGCCACGAAGGCGTTCGGCATGGGCATCGACAAGCCGGATATCCGTCACGTCGTGCACTGGGATTTGCCGGACTCACTCGAGAGCTACTACCAGGAGGCCGGCCGGGCCGGGCGGGACGGCGAGCCGGCGAGCGCGGTGCTGTTTTACCGCATCGAAGATCGCCGGGTGCAGGGCTACTTCTTGGGCGGTAAGTACCCGAGCGCCGATGCCATTCGCAGCGTGTGTGAGGTCTTTGCCAAAGCCAAGTCCACGAGCGTGCCGGCGACCGACGTGGCCGAACGGTCCGGTGTCGGCGAGCGGCGGGTGAAGGTGATTCTGAATCTGCTCGAGTCGGAGGGCGTGCTCGAGCAGCGCGGCAGCGAGTACGCCTCGGCAGTGTCGGTGAACGCGGCCCTGCTCACGGAGTTTGCCGAAGAATACGCCTCGCGCGCCGCGGGCGATCGCGCTCGACTCGAGGCGATGGTTCACTACGCCGAGACCACGGACTGCCGCGTGAGCACGATCCGCCAATACTTTGGTGAAACGCCGGACGCGGACTGCAAGCACTGCGACAACTGCCGGGACCACCCGGCGGAGCGGCTGGTGTCACCTCGTGCCGAGCCCCCCGCCGAGCTACCGGGCAGCGTGGAAGCCGCCTTGGAGCGGGTCGCTGCGCTCTTTGCCATAGGCGACAAGGTCAACCACCCGAGCTTCGGCGTGGGACAAGTGCAAGGCGTGACCGGCGAGAACGTCGTCGTCGCCTTCCGCGTCTCCGGTCAGAGGAAAAAGGTCACGAGAACCGTTCGCGCTTCGTACCTGGCGGCGCTAGGTTGAGTCGCGATGCGCGACGTCACGATCTGGCATAATCCCCGGTGTTCGAAATCGCGTGCTGCCCTCGAGCTATTGCAGAATGCGGGCATCACTCCACAGGTACGGCTCTATCTGGACGCACCCCCGAGCACGGCCGAGCTCGCAGACGTGGTGCACTTGCTCGGTGGTTCGCCGCGGGTGTGCCTCCGAACCGGGGAAACGGCCTACACAGAGCTCGGCCTGGCGGATTCGAGCAAGAGTGACGCGGAGCTCATCGAGGCCATGGCAAAGCACCCCATTCTCATCGAGCGGCCGATCGTGATTGCGGGCGATCGAGCCGTGCTGGGGCGTCCGCCGGAACGCGTGCGAGACTTGCTCGGATAGTCGCTCAGAGGAACTCGCAAACGTAGGCCGCCGGAGTTTCGGCGCGGACGTGAAAGCCGCTGTTGGCCGGAACCTCGAAGTACGTTCCCGTAGAGTAGACGTGCCATTGCGTGGCGCCGGGCGCTTTGACCCAGAGCTCGCCGCTGACGATCGTCATGCGTTCGGGTGCTTTGGTGTCGAAGTGAAATTCGCCCGTGGAGATGACCCCCACGGTGTGCCGGCGGCCGTTACGCTCGAAGCCGACGCTCTGGACGGCGCCGTCGAAGTAGCTGTTGTGCTGGAGCATGAGGGCGCTTTTAACATTTTACGTGGCCCGTGCGCTTTTCGATCAGCAGCCGCAGAAGGTGGACGGCTGGCAGCGATTGTCCACGCAGATCGAGCATAGCGGCGGGATGGGCGCGCTCACGTTGCTGCTGTCCGTCGTAACCACGCCGCAGTCGCAGGACGAGCAGCACTCGCCGCACACGCCGGTGTCGCGGCAACAGCGCTCACCCAGCGGACACTGCGTGAACACGTATTGACAGGTGCCCTCCGGCGAGCACGTGTCTTGCGAGCACGAATTGCCGTCGTTGCAATGGATGTCGGCGCTGCAGGCGATGCAGCCGCGCTGCGGATCGCACGTGGTCCCTGTCGTACAACGCGTGTTGTTCGGCGTGTGCACGCAGCTGCCGGTGCCGTCGCAGACGTCGTCCGTGCAATCGACCCCGTCCGAGCAGTTGGTGTTGTCGCAACACTCGCGGCAGCCGGCGGTTCCGCAGCACAGCTGATTGCTCGAGCAGCCCGTGTACGTACACTGGCCGGTACTGCAGGCCACGGTGTTGCACTGTCGCGGCGCGCAGTCGCCGGGAACGCCGCACGTGCCATTCGGAACGCAGCCGTTGGCGCCGTCACAACGCTGGAATTGCGTGCACGTCGTCGCCGTGTAGTTGCAGCTGCCGGACAGGCATCGATTCCGTGTGCACGCGATGCCGTCATTACAATCGGTCTCCCCGCAGCAGGTGCCGCAAGTGGCGACACCACCGACGACGCAGCAACGCTGTCCCTGTGCACAGCGCGGAGTGCGTTTACAGACGCCCGCTTCACACGTGTCCACGGTGCACGGATCGCTGTCTGCGCACTGAGAGTTCGCACAACACTCGGCGCAGCTGCCGTTCGGGCAACAGCGATTCTTCTTCGGATCCGGGCACGTGGCGTGCTGGCACTTGCCGTCCGTGCCGCAGCTGTCCGTCGTGCAGGTATTGGCGTCGTCACACTGGCCGGCGGTGCCTGTCGTGCACGAGGCGCGGGTCTGGCAGCCCTCCGTAGCGGAGCAGAACTGGGTGCTTTCGCACTGCGAGTCGTTGGGATTGTGACCGCAGAAGCCGGCTACGCAGCGGTCGTCGGTACACGCGACCGAGTCGGCGCAGTCGCCGTCGGCGCAACAGTTGCTGCACACGCCGTCACAGCACTTCTCTCCGCTTCCGCATTTGGGCCGGCTGGCGGCGCAGCGCGCGTCGCTGCCGCACTGCTCCACCGTGCACGGGTCGCCGTCGTCGCAATCCTCGGGGCCGGTGCAGGCGCGCGCTCCACCGCTGCCGCTGCTGCCAGCAGTGCCTCCGCTACCCGAGCGGCCACTCGAACCCGCGCTACCGCCCGAACCCGATCCGCCGTCGGGGTTCGGGCTGACGCTGAACTCGTTGCTGCTGCAGGCCGAGAATGCGGCCAGAAGCCACGACCAGAACAAGAGTATTGAAAGCGCTCGCCAAGCCGAACCACTAAGCCCGAACATGCACCCGGCCTCCCAACGCCGCTCGACCGTTCAAAGCGTAGCAGTTTCCCCGCTAGCGTGGGAGACGCCGCTCGGGTGAAGGGCTATTCGGGTGGCTCTGGAATGAACTCGGCGCCCAAACGGAAGATGATGAACTCGCGCGCCGTATTCGCGCTGCCGCCGGGCCACATGAACGGGCTCTGATCGGCGACGGGGTCCCAGTCGTACCACATCCAGCGCGCGCTCGGCTCGATGTCGCAGGCGATCTTGAAGGGATTTTGCGGGGTCACCGCGTCGCGTTCGGTGCTGTTGTCCTCGCCGAAAGCCACGCTGCCGTTCGCGCTTTGCGTTGTCGTGACCCAGCCCTTGCTGCTCGTTCCCTCGGGCAGATCACCGGAGTTACAGCGCACTATGTACTGGTCGATGACCTGGCGCGTTGGACCCTTTGGGTTCTGGTTGAGGTCGTAGTCGAGGCCGGTCGCGCACGCCTGCCAGGGACCCATGCCGGTGTACACGGGCGCAGCCCCTTCTCGCGAGAACTTGGCGATCACGCCCTGAGTCGTGCTCTTGTCAGCGTAGCCGATGATGTACAGGTAATTGCCCACATTCGCATCGGTCGCAGGCACTTCGTACGCTTCGGGCCCAAAGATCCCGGTGCCGGCATCATTGCCGACTTGGCGCACGGGACAGGCGAAGATGTCCTCGCTGTTGGGGTTCTCGATGCCGCCGAAGTAGTTCAGGAGCGCAGTGCCGGTGCCGTAGCCGAAGCCGTAAGCGTTGTCGGCAGTGATGATCACCTGCACGGGCGTGTTGGGCCGCGTACCCGTGCCGCCCGAGCCGCCGCCGTCCTGCGGCAGGATGGAGCCGCCGGTTCCGCCGTTGCCGGTTCCGCCGGAGCCACCCTGGCCCGAAGCGCCGGCGCTCCCGCCGGTATTGGGGTCGAATTCGCTGTTTTTGTCGTCGTCCGAACAGCTCCAAGAGACGGCAATCAGAGCGAAAGCAAGCCCGAACGAAGTTGCACGCAACATACCCGCAAGAGTAACCGAGCCGGCTTGCTCGTCAATGTGAGCTCTGCCCCAGTTGGAACAAAAAGCGACGCGAACAGTGTGTGCAAGTGAGCTCTGCGCCCACAGTCTTCAGCGCTGCGCCTTTCGCTCGAGCGCGGCCTTTGCCTGCTCGGCGAGCGGGACGATGAACGGCTTCGGAAAGAGGTTACGCGCATAGCCGGCGAGATCGCGGCTCGGGTCGATCAGGCGCTGACTGTGCCGCCCATTGAGCGTGGCCCAGGCATCGGCGTATACGCGAACGCCGTGAAAGCCGCGCGCCTCGAAGCGCTCCGCCAAGCTCAGCGCGTATTGATGGACCATATCGGGCTGGCTGGACATCATCTTGTACTGAACTGGAGTGAGCTCCGCGCGCGGCTGCACGACGAACACGCGGTCGCCCGCTGCCACGCGGTATTCGACGGAGCCCGTCTTCTCGATCAACATGACGCGCCACGCAAAGCGAAACGCCTCTTCCGTCCAGTTCACGTTGCCGGGGTAGAGCAGGAAGCGAAGCGGAACCAGAACCTGAATTGCCACGTAGCCGAGCGCCAGCAACAGGCCGAGCTGCGTGAGACGCGGCGCCGCTGGCTCCGCGGTCCGGGCTCTACGGAGTGGAAGGCGCAGCGCGCGCGGCCAGTCCGGCGCGAAGAAGATCGTCGCCGCCACCAGCATCACCCAAGAGAACACGCCGATCGGGAAGAGCAGCCAGATGCCGACGTGGAACAGGCATGCAAACGCATACGCCAGCGCGCGCGTCCTTTTCCAGAGCAGCAGCGGAACCACGCCCAAGTCGAACGCGGCACCCGCCCAGCTCATCGCATAGGCGGCGGTCGCCGAGCCCAGCCAGGGGCCGATCAGCGGTAGATCCACGTGCGCCTGGAGCCAGGTGCGCAGCGGTTCGGCATGCAGCAGCCAGTCGCGGTTCAGCTTGGCGAAGCCGGCAAAGAGGTAGACCAGCGCGACCTGGCAGCGCAGCAGCGCATAGCACCAGCCCGGCACCGTGGCGGCTTCGAACACACCGCTCCGGCCGGCGCGCCACCAAGTGTCCAGCGACAGCACGCGCGCGCTCGGCAGGATCACCAGGAGCGCCGCCACCAAGCTGACGAAATAGTAGTGATTCAGGTAGGTGGTCTCATCGATCAGCTCGGCGTACGTGAACGTGAGAAAGAAGAGGAGCGCGCTGCTGCGAGTGCGCGCGCCGAGCGCGATACCGAGCGCTGCCAATCCCATCAGCGTGAACAGCGCGTACATGCCAGGCGCTGGCAGCGGGCGTACCCATGAAAAGCCGAGGTACGTGAAATGATAGCGCGGCTCGATCAATAGCGAGTCGATCCAGCCTTTGGCGGAGAAGCGCACGACCGCACCCAGCATCAGCGCGCCAAACAAGAACCGGAACACTGCCAGGCCCTCGGCGGGCAAGGGCCGGTTCAGGCGCTCGAGCAGGTGCGCGCGGGTGTGCTCAGTCCCCGTCATTGTCGTTGAAGCCGATGCTCAGCGACAGGGCACCGATCACGTCCACCTGAATCGCTCGCTGCAGCTCCGCCAGGCGCTCCAGCGCCGCGCGCACGGCGTCGGGCTGCGATACGACGGCCACGGCGAGCGGCTCACCAATGGCATTCAGTGCGGCATGACACAGCTCGAGCTTGCTGCGCATCAGTGACGCGAAGCTCCTGCCGCGTTCGTTCAAATACTGCTCCAGACCGGGGCGGCCCCGTCCCGGGGCCCCGAAGTAGAGCTGCTCTACACCGCGCAGGTTGTCGCGGATGTCTTCGAGCGAACGCCCACTGAATGGGGACTCGACCTTGTCGGGTTGGGGTGAGCCGCCATTGGCGGTGCCTGCCGGGCGACCGAGCTTCTCCGTGCGGATGTTTTCGACCGTGTAGCCCAGTCGATTCACGACTTCTCCGAGCGCCAGATGCAAGGAGGCGAAGCGGCGGCCCTGCTCGCCGGCATGGGTGAGCTCGGAAAGAAAGTTGCCGTTTTCCGGATCCCAGGCCAGGCGCAGATCGCGCGCGCGCGCGATCAGATCGGACGTCAGAGCGACGAGGTACTCGCAGCGCCGCGGGCTGCTCTGAAAGGCCGTGAGGGTGCCGTCTCCGACGGCCCACAACAAGATCTCGATAGCGGGCATGCCGCGCGCCGGGGCGCCCAGGTTGGCCGCGCTCTCGGCCGTGATCGGGTTCGCGCCGTCCAGGACTTGTTGCACGCTGTCGGGCCGGCTGGGCCAGAAGTCGAGCTTCGGACCGAGGCGGATCGGTTCGTCCGCATACGGGCCGAACGCGAAGATCTCGGTCCGCTTCCAGGGCGCGCGCACGGACCACCACGCTTCACGCGCCGCATCGAGCGAAGCCTGCCCAGGATTGTCGCAAAAAGCGCGCGCTCGGACGTCGAGCTCCACGCACGCCGCCTCGAATTCCGCATACGTCTCGAGCAGGGTTTCGCCCCAGGCGGAGAGCAACGTACGGCGCTTGTCCGGGATCGCCTCGGGCCCGCACGCGACGACCGATCCGACCCCGCCGGCAACGGCGAGCACGAGCGAGCCGAGCACGAACGTGCGGCGTCTCACAACGACTCCACGAACTCGATGAGCTGGCTGCGCTGCTCGCGGGTCATCGTGCGGAACGCTTCGCGAGACGGAGTGGCCTCGCCGCCGTGCCAGAGGATCGCTTCGGCGACGCCGCGCGCGCGTCCGTCGTGCAGCAGTCGATCGTGCCCGTTCACGATGCGGTAGAAACGCAGGGCCCAAAGCGGAGGCGTGCGCCACTCGCTGCCGGAGGCCTCGAACACCGGCCGAGCGTCCGCAAGCGCCTCGCCCATGTCGTGCAGGAGCAGGTCCGTGTACGGATAGATGCGCTGATTTTCTACTTCGGGTAGGCCTTCCAGGGCTCCCGTCTCGTGGCTTGCCACGTGGCAGGCGTCGCAGCGCGCGCTCGAGAACAAGCGCTGCCCCTCGAGCAGGCTCGCGTCGCGCCAGCGCTCGCGCATCGGCACGGCCAGCAGACGTGAGTAGAGCTCGACCCGGTCCAGCAGGTGGTCCGCGAGCTCTGGTGAGCCGCCCGGTGTTGCGGCGCGACAAGCAGACTCCGCCGGGGTGCAGTCCTGCTCCGGGAACAAACTGCTCGTGACGCCCAGGTCACCGACGAACGCCGCAGCGGCCTGCTGGCGCACACTCGGCTGCTCGGCCTTCCAGCCAAAGCGCCCCTCGCGCATCAGGCCGGTGGCCGCGTCGAGCGTGTGCTGGATGCGACCCGAGATGCCGTCGCCATCGACGTCCTCGGGATCGGCGAGCTCCAGTAGGCGCGCGCTCGGAATCGCCTCGAGCAGCCCGAGGCCGACCACCGCCGGCGCCACACGCGGGGAGATCTGCACACCGTCCGCCAGCGCGCCGTGCGTCAGATCGCCGATGGTGTAGCTCGGCTCGAGCAGCACGTAGGCCTCACCATCGGCGTAGCTGCCGCGGACTTCCGTGTAGCTCACCCGCGGTGCGCCCTCGCTCTCGACGCCGCCGATCGCGAGCGGTTGGAGTTGTCCACCGTAGACCGGGTCCGGCAAGGGTTGACCCGACCCCGACGCACTCGGCACGCTCAAGCGCAAGAGCAGGCCGACGAAGGGCGCACCTTCTTCCAGTGGCGGGCTGCCGCGACCGTCCTTGAAATGACAGCTGGCGCACGAGCGCGCGTTGAAGAGGGGACCGAGCCCGTCGCGCGCTTCGGTGCTGGCGGGCGCTTGCACCCAGGACTGATTGAAGAAGCTATTGCCGGTGAAAAACTGCGACTCGTGCTCGGCAGTGATGTTCGCCGCGGGCATCGTCAGAGCGTTGGTGCCGAACAGGAGCGTGTTCGTCGTTTCGCCGCCGGGCAGACGCTGGGATTCGTCTCGCTGGGCAGGGTCCGACTCGGCGTGCTCCGCACACCCTGTCATGATGCAGGCGAC
>DATHEN010000761.1:0-2250 GCA_035318565.1 Polyangiaceae bacterium | reverse complement strand
GCGCTCACGTTCTCCCTTCATGGCTTTTGCGGTGAGGACGATCACCGGCAGGTTGACGAAACGCGCGTCTTTGCGCAAAAGGCGCATGGCCTCGTAGCCGTCCATTTCCGGCATCATCAGATCGAGCAACAGGCACTGAATTTCCGGATGCGCGGCGAGGACGTCGAGGGCTTCGCGACCGGTATCCGCCACCAGCACTTCCGCGCCTTTGCCTTTCAACAGCGCGGACAGCGCATACACGGTGCGCATGTCGTCCTCCGCGAGCAAGATTCTGGCGCCGTCCAGCGATACGTCCGGCCTCGCCGGTGTGTTGACCGGTAACGTTCGGCCGGTGGGCAAGCTGTCGCGCACGTGCCGGACGAAGAGCAGGATTTCATCGAGCAAGCGCTCCCGAGAGCTGCCATCCTTTAGAACGATCGCCTCGGCGTACGCCTCGAGGCGGCGCGATTCCTGTTTGGTCAATGAGCGGGCCGTATGCACGATCACACGCGGTGCGCCCGCACCAACGCGCGCGCGCAGCGTTTCGAGCAACGAGAGACCATCGAGATCCGGCAACCCGAGATCCAGGATCACGCAACCGAACGTTTCGGACTCGAGCGCGCTCAGGGCTGCCGCCGCCGTCGACACGTGAGACGCGGGAACATCTTGATTGCGCAGAAGTGCGAGGAGCGATTCGCCTTCGAGTTTGTCGTCCTCGACCACGAGAATTCGCTGTGAATTGCTCGAGCTGCGCGTAACCGCCCGCACCGCGCGCGAGAGCTCGGCGTGGCTTGCCGGCTTGAGCAGGTAGCCTACGGCTCCGAGCGCCAGGCCGCGCTCTGGCGCATCCACTCCGGAGATGAAGTGTACGGGGATTGAGCGCGTACTCGGATGCCGGCGAAGCCGCTCGATGACGGTCCAGCCATCGATGTCCGGCAGTTTCACGTCCAGCAGAATTCCTCGCGGCCTGTGCTCGACCGCGAGCCGTAAGCCGTATTCGCCCGTGGAAGCCACCAGGACCTTGAGCTGCCGCGCGCGGATGATCTCCGCGAGCTGCTCGGCGAGGATCGGATCGTCTTCGATGACGAGTACGTGCGTTTCGTCGCCCGGTGGTGTGGACTCTTCCTTCGACTCGCCGTTCGTCGCGGGTTTCACCAAGGTCGTACCGTTGGTCTTCGGTGGCGGTACTCCGGGCCTCAGCGAGCCGAGCTTTTCGGGCAAGTAGCAGGTGAACGTGCTGCCGTGGCCCGGTGCGCTGCGAAGCTGCAGCTCGCCGCCGAGCAGCGTTGCCGACTCGCGAGCGATGGTCAATCCGAGCCCGGTTCCGGCGTAGCGCCGGTCGGGTTTTGCGTCGAGCTGCTCGAACGGCGCGAATGCGCGCTCTTGAGCCTCGACAGGGATACCGATGCCCGTATCGGAGACAGCGAACGCGATCGTCGTTTCGGGACGCAGGTCCGGGCGTTGCAAGGTCGTGCGCGAATCGGGGCGAGAAATGCTCAGCCTGACTTCGCCGCGCTCCGTGAATTTGAGTGCGTTGCCGAGCAGGTTGGTCAGGATGCGTTCGGTGCGCTGTCTATCGGTGGTGATGGCGCGTGGTAGATTGGGCGCGATCTCGATCACCAGGTCCAGGCCTTTGTCGGCAGCCATCGGCCCGAAATTGCGGCGCGCATACTCCGCGAATCCGCTCAGATCCGCCTCCTCTAGATCGATTTCCTGCTTACCCGCTTCGATCTTCGAGAGGTCGAGAACCTGGTTGATCAACGCCAACAAATCGCGCCCGGCCGCATGAATGGTCCTGCAGTGCTCGACTTGCTTGGGCAAGAGATTGCCCGCCTCGTTGTCGGCGAGCAGGTGCGAAAGCAGCAGCATGCTGTTCAACGGCGTGCGCAGCTCGTGCGACATGTTCGAGAGAAATTGCGACTTGTAGGTGCTGACCGTGCCGAGCTCGTTGGCTTGCTGCTGCAAGTGCTCACGCGCACTCTCGAGCTCGCGATTCTGCTCGCTGAGCGCGGCGCGTTGCGCTTCGAGCTCGTCGTTGGCTCGCTGAAGCTGCTCCCGTTGCGCTTCGAGCTCTTGGTTGTTCAGACGAAGTTCTTCTTCTTGGACCGTGAGCCGCTCTGCTTGACGCATCGTCCGCTCGAGGAGCTCGCGCTCCGCGGCGCGCGACTTGGCTGCTTCCAGCACGATGCCCAGTGTTCTTCGGACCGAGCCCAAGAGCTCGCGAGTGTCTTCCGAGCAGCTGACGAGTAGCGCGAGCTCGATGACCGCGAC
>DATHEN010000760.1:0-6958 GCA_035318565.1 Polyangiaceae bacterium | reverse complement strand
TACGCCGCGCGAACCTCGGCCACGATGCGCGCGCGCATTGTATCCGCTTCCGCCATGTTGGCCGAGAGCCGAGCTTCCGCGGCTTGGACGGCGGAGCGCGTGCGTCCAAAGTCATAGATACGGCCCTTCACGTTCAAGCCGACTCCGTAACGTGCCTGCGGAACGCCGGACTTGTCATCTCCGAACTGACGAGAGCCTTGCACGAAGTAGCGTTGCCCCGCCACGTCCTCGACTTCGATCAGGCGTGAGCCCGGCGCTGCGCTGAGCTGCGCCGCCAGGGTGACCGTCGGCATGTATCCAGCGCGCGCCAGCGCCACCTCTGCGCGCGATGCGAGATCGCGCGAGCGACGCGAATGCACGCTGGCGCGGGCTTCGAGCGCCTTGGCCTGCAAATCGCGCAGCGGCGTGACTTGGGCCTGCGCCAGTCCAGCGCACGACGAGATCAGCAAAACCAAGCCGAGCTGCCAGCCTGCAAACCCCAGTGAGTGCGCCCGCAGGCACACACGTACGTCGCCATTTTTCATCGCCAAGACCTCTGAAGGAGCGCTGCTATTCGTGCCGCAACGCCTGAATCGGATCCAACGTTGCAGCGCGTTTGGCAGGCAAGTATCCGAAGATGAGTCCCACCGCGATACCAAAGCCGGCCGAGGTCGCGACACCGCTGGCCGAAATTATGCGAGGCCAGCCCATCCAGCTCGCCACGCCCGTGGCTACGGCGAGACCGATGGCGATGCCGAACAGGGCGCCTACGAATGAAAGCACCATGGCCTCGGACAGAAAGAGCACCAGGATCTGCCGGCCAGAAGCCCCAATCGCGCTGCGAATGCCGATTTCGCGGGTGCGCTCGGCCACGGACACCAGCTGAATGTTCATGATGCCGATGCCGCCCACGAGCAGCGACACCGCGGCAATGATCTGCAGGAGCCCGCCGAGAATCCGGGACGTGCGGTCTGCGGCGCGCACCACTTCGGCCGGGCTGCTCACGCTGAAGTCGTCGAAATCGGAGCTTTCGATGCCGTGGCTGCGCCGCAGAATGTCGGTGATCTCCACCTTGGTGATGTCCAGCAATTCGGGGCTCGAGGGTGCGATCTCGATGTTCGTGTAACCGCTGCCCGCTCCGAGTTGTGACGTGAAGGTGGTGACGGGAAGCAGGATGAGATCGTCCAGGTCCGAACCGCTCGTGGAGTGGCCCTTCTGAGCCAGCACTCCAATCACCCGGCACGGCAGCTTGCCGCCGATGGTGATCGTTTCACCGAGCGCGTCGCGCTCGCCAAACAGCTTCTGCGCCGGCGAAGCGCCGAGCACGCACACTCGCCCGCGCTGCTTGTCGTCGGTTTCCGAGAACATGCCGCCGGACTCGAAGGTCCATTGGTGCATGGTCACGAAAGCGGGCAGTGTGCCGTACACGCTCGTCCATGAAATCGCGCTGCCCCAGCCCACGTCGAGGTTGCGGCGCGCGACCGGGATCACATCGGCGACGGTGGTGGCTTGCCGGCGGATGGCCACGATGTCCGCGTCCGTGAGCGGCTGCGCCGGGCTGCCGCGCGCTTGTCCGATACCCGACACCGTCCCCACCTTGAGCAGGTGAACGCCGAGCGCTTCGAACTGCGAGACCACCGAACGGCGCGCGCCTTCGCCGAAGCTGACCATGGCAATGAAGGCGCCCACGCCGATGGCCAGGCCGAGCACGGTCAGCGCGCTGCGTCCGGGACTTCTGCGCACGACGCGCAGCGCCATCTGCACGGCTTCACCGCGCACTGATCACTCCCGGCCTCGGGTTCTCTTCGATGTGCGTCACGCGGCCGTCTTGCAGGTGCACCTGACGATCGGCAAAGCTTGCGACGTGCGGATCGTGCGTCACGAGCAGCACGGTGATGTGATCGCGCTCGCGCACCTCGGCGAGCAGCTTCAAAATCTCGTCGCCGGTGCGGGTGTCCAGCGCGCCCGTGGGTTCGTCGGCCAGCAGCACGCGCGGGCGGGTAGCGAGCGCGCGGGCGATCGCCACGCGCTGGCGCTGTCCTCCGGACATCTCGGTGGGCCGGTGGTCTACGCGCGACGTCATACCCACCTTGGCCAAAAGCTCGAGCGCCAAGGGCTCGCGCTCTTTCTTCGAAACTCCCAGGTAGTACAGAGGGAGCGCGACGTTTTCGGCCGCCGTCAACTGCGCGAGCAAATTGAAAGATTGAAAGATGAAGCCCAGGTAGTGCAGGCGCACCCACGCCTGAGCTTCGCGATCGAGCGTGGATACGTCGTAGCCGCCCAGCCGGTAAGCGCCCGCGCTCGGCCGATCCAGGCAACCGAGGATGTTCAGCAGCGTCGATTTACCCGAGCCCGAGGGTCCGCGTAGCGCGACGACCTCGCCATAGTGGATATCGAGCGTCACTTCTTCGAGTGCGTTTACCGTGTTCTCTCCCGTTCCATAGAACTTGGAGAGCGCCTCGGTCTCGATCACGAACTCGCTCGCGTTCTCCGCGAGAGCGGGCAGGCTCACTTCTTCCCCCCGAGCGATATGCCGGGGCCGCTGCCGTGCTCTCCTTCCCCTTTGGCCATACCGAGCGCGATCCAGTCACCGGCTTGCAGGTGATTGCCCTGCTTTGGGCGGACCTCCGTGTAGGCGCCGTCCGACAGTCCCGGTTCGATCTCGACGGCCTCCACGCGTTTGCCGTTCGGGCTCAGCCACAGTCGCGAGCGCGGAGGGCCCGGCTCTTCGTCAGGGGGAGTGAAACGCAGCGCGGCTTCGCGCACGACCAGTGCATCTCGCGCCTCGGCGACTTCGATGCGCACGGTTGCCGTCATGCCCGGCAAGAGGATGCGATCCGGATTTTTCGCACGCAACGTCACCGGATAGGTGACGACGGTGCGATCGCGCCTCGGCTCGATCTGCACGCGGTCGACTTCGGCTTCGAAGGTGCGGCCCGCGAATGCCGGCACGCTGAAGCTCGCGTGCTGCCCGACCTTGACCTCGCCGATGTCCGATTCCGCTACCGAGACATCGATGCGCATGCTGATCAGACTGCCGCCGATCACGAACAGCGGACCCTTTTCGGGACTCACGACGGCGCCGCGCCAGGGAGGCGCCACGAGCACCACGCCATCCGCCGGTGCACGGATCACCGCGTGATCTTTCGCGAGCTCGGCGGAGCGTACGCCGCCGGCGGCAACCGCCCCTTCGCCGCGCAGCGCGCGCACGGCCGCGCGCGCTTGCGCCTCCTGAGAGCGCGCCGAGGCGAGCTCTTGCTCACTGACCAGACCGCGAGCGCTAAGACGCTCCACGCGCGCCAGCGTGTCGCGCGCGGCTTCGAGGGCTGCTTGAGCTTCTGCGATGCGCCCCGACGCCGCTTGTTGAGCGGCCTTGGCGTTCTGCACTTGCAGGCCTGCGCCCGTGGTCTCGAGCTCTGCGAGCACTTGGCCCGCGCGCACCTCCATACCGGGGGTCGCCAAGATCGTTGCCAGTTGCCCGGTTATGGAAGCGGGGACCTCGACGCGGTTGAGAACATCCAGCTGGCCGTTGGCTTCCACGCTTCTGGTGATGGTGCGGCGCGATAGCTGCGTAGTGCGGTACGTCGGCCCGCCCTCGGGCTGACGGCTCCACACGATGAATGCCACGATCCCTGTCGCCAAGATCGCGAGCAGCAATACTAGATTACGCCGGGCCCCACTGCGCTGGAGCACGCGCTCGGGTATGACGAGGCGGGGTTGCTGCAAATCGTGGGTCTCGGCCGTGGAATTCATGTCGGGAGCGATCCGGTGAAAGCACCTATTAGGCCAGAGCGGGCAGGCGGGGCCACCCACGAGCAAAAGTGCTGGGGCAGGGCAGAGAGGAGCCCCCGAGTGTAACCCGCATGCGCCTCCGAGAGCGCTCTCGTTACGCCCCGGCCGTCCCCCTGTGAAAATGGTGCGTCACTGATCGTGAACCGCACCCCTCCGCTGACGCCGGGCTCGGGCCGTCGAAACTGGTCTTCCGCCCCCGGCAGAACTGCGTAGGGCATCGGGTGGGGTGCGCTCACGCCTGACAACGTTGAGCGGCGGATCCTATCCGGCAACCCTTCAGTTTGGCAGCTATTTGGCTGGCTTGGCCGCCGAGCGGGCGAGCGGCAAGGCATACAGCGTTCGGCCGGGCGCGCCGGCGTCTCCCGCTGCGGCTGGGCTCGTGACGGCGACCCAGTACACGCGCTCGTCACTGATCGAGAGCTCGCCGGCATTGATTTGGCGCCGCGCCAAAAGCTCCGGCGCTGCGCTCCCATCCCGTACGACACGCCAGATGTCCGCATGGGGATCCCCTTCGAGCCAGTACACGTGGTCGCCTTTTACCCGGATTTCGCGCGGGCGACGTTTGCGCTTCGCCAGTTGCCGCAGCTGCCGGCGTTCACGGTCGAACGCGTACACGCGTGTGTCCTGCGCGAAGTAGAGCTGGTCGGATTCGACGACTAGCTCGGGCGGGCAGGCGACGGGCTGCGCGCGGCTCTTGCAAGCGCCGTTCGAGCAATCGAGCTGTGTCAGCGCGCTGCCTTGATCGCAGCAGTACTGACCGCGATCGTCCGCGCCGAAGGTGCGCGGCCAGCTGCCGCACTGCGCTTCGCGCAAGAGCGTGCGGTCAGTAGGCCGTTCCAGATTCGTAGTCATGATGTCACGCAGCGTGGCTGCGGGAGCCGGCGCTCTGCGCTTGCCGCGCGTCTTGCCGGACGGCGCGGGGCTGCGGTTTGCCCACGACACGAAGCCGGTTCCGCTGACGACCAAAGGCGTCTCGCTCGCCAGCGGGCCGGCGACACGCTCCGCGGCCGATCCCTGCTTGGCTCGCGCGAACACCTGCGGCGGCGAACCGGCGATCCAAACCAGGTACTCGCTACCCGCCGCCAAGCCCGTCAGATTGGTGACGCCTTCGATCACGACACTCGCTGTGCCGTCGCGGCCGATGCGCTCGACGTTGCGCGCCGCGCGATTGTAGAAATACAGCTCACTCCCGCTTACCGCGAGGTGCTCCGCGCGTACGCTCGAAACGCTCTCGGGTACGCACAAGCCCTCGCCGCACGCGACACCCCCGCACGCGAAGCCGCAGCGCCCGCAATGATCGGTGTTCTCCTGCAGATTCGTCTCGCAGCCGTTACCCGGCACGCCGTCGCAATCGCCGTAGCCGGGACGACACGTCAGCTGACACGTGCCATCTACGCAGCGGGCTTGCTTGGTGCCTGGACTGCCACACTCCGTCCCGCAACCGCCGCAGTGCAGCAGATCGGTGTTGACGTTCGTTTCACAGCCGTCCGCGATCTGGCCGTTGCAATCGCGCTGTTCGGGGCTCGGGCACTGGGCCACCCTGCATTGTCCGGTGACACAAGTTGGTTTGCCCGTCTGTGTTGGACACGCAGCCTGACAAGCGCCGCAATGCAAGACGTCACCGGTGAGATTGGCTTCGCAGCCGTCGCTGCGCTCGCCGTTGCAATTGGCGAATCCGGGCGGACAATCGAGCGGAGCGAGCTTCCTCCAAGCAAACAAGCCCATGGCCAGCAGCACGACGAAACCCGCCACGGCGGCAACGACGAGTCCGATGGGGCGTCGCCGGGCCAGGCCCGGAATGGTGACGTCGTCGCGCGCGTGTGGGTGCGCCGCGAATGCGGCCCGCGGATGAACGGGTGGCGCGGGGAGAGAGGGCTGCGCCGGCGTCCTGCCAGATTGTGGTGAATGCTGCCCGCGCACGGGGACCGGCGGCGGCCTGGCGTGTGCGGGCGGGGCGACGGCATGAACGGGCGCCGTCTGCGCGGACAACGCCGCGTGTTTCAGGCGCTGCCACCAGTCGAGGATGGAGCCAGGTCGCTCGAACTGATCGACCGCCAGCGCCTCTGCAAACAGTTCTTCGATCTCGGGCGGCACCTGCGCGCCGCGGTTGCCCGGTGTCGGACGGTCCTGGCGATTCGTGGTGGCCCAGCGCAGAGCCTCGGGCGTCGTGCCGCGCAGCGGAGGCTCGAGCGTCAGCGCTTCGACCAGCATCAGCGCGAACGTGTAGATGTCGGTGTTCTCGGAGAGCTCGCCGTACTCTTCGCGATCGTAGTGCTCGGGCGTGGAGTAGTCGGGGCTCCGCGCCATCAGCGTGCCTGCGACGCGCTGCAGGTGCAGGTACTGCGTTTCCGCTACCTGTTTTGCGAAGCCGAAGTCGATGAGCTTTGCGCGCGGCAGCCGCCCGCCGGGCACGATCTCCAAAAATACGTTGCGAGGGTTGACGTCGCGATGAACGATGCCGCTCGCGTGTGCGGCGGCGAGTGCCCGCGCGATCGGCTCGAGCACTTCCACCACCTCGAAGAAGGTGTAGGGCTTGCGCATGCGCCGGCGCATGTCGAACTCGTCGCTCAAGGTGTGGCCTTCGAGCCAGTCGACGACCAAGTACGAGCGCTCCACGCCGTCGGCGGGGCATACCACCCGCCCGTGGTGGTGTGCGCGCAGGATGTCATCGGAGCGGAGCTGGCCCAGGATCTGAGCCTCGCGCAAGAACAGCTGCTCCAGGGTCGGTCTCAGATTTTCCTGGACGACCTCCGGTGTGAGCACCTTGACCGCGACGGCGTTGTGCAGCGTCTCGTGCTCACCGCGGTAGATGACCGCCACCCCGCCCATGGTCACGACCTGCCGCACGATGTACGGCCCGAGCTGGACTCCCCCGAGGCCCAGGAAGTCTTTCATGAAGGCGGGATTGGATTCCACGGGGAGCTCGCGGGTCGCAGGCGACTTTCCAAGTATCCAAGCGCACTTGCCGAAAGGTCAATGTGCTTCGGAGTTTACATAAGCGATGAAGCGCGGCTGAAGCGCTCAGCGCAGGCTGCGGCGCTCGCGCGCCCAGCGTGCCCAGGGGCTCTGGCGTTCGGCCGGCAGCGTGCCGAAGCGCTTGCGCCAGTCACCTGTTTTCAAGCGTCGCCGGCCGCGCACTTGCTCGAGTGTCATCATGTAGGTGTGAGCAAGCTCGGCGTCGGCCAGG
>DATHEN010000759.1:0-3703 GCA_035318565.1 Polyangiaceae bacterium | reverse complement strand
TGCGCGACGCCTCCGCCACGCGCGTGACCGCCAGTGCCAGCCTCGGGGCTCGGCGTGCCGTCCGGGAAGAGCACGGACTTTCCGCCCACGCCGCCCGCGGCACGATTTTGAGCAATGCGTCCGCCGGTCACGGTGATGGCTTTGACGACGTAGACTCCGCCGCCAGCCGCGGATCCGCCGGGCGCTGGAGTGATGTCCGTGGTCGTCGCGTCCGTTCCGAGGCCACCGGTTGCCGTATTCGACACGATTGAGGCGTTTGTCATGCGCAGCGCAGCGGCGACGAACACGCCGCCACCCTGCGCTGCACCACCAGGCACCGGCGTGCCGCTCGCCACGCTCTCACCCGGCGCGCCCGTCGCGGAGTTGCCGGTGATAGTGACAGCCTCCAGCACGAGGTCCGCGGCGGCGCGCACTCCACCTCCTTCTGCCGGAGCATCCGGATCGTCGTTCGTCAGGGTGCCACCCGTGAGCGTGACGCCGATCAGCGTGAGCGTTCCCGTGCCGAGCGCTTCGAGCACGCGCTCACCGGCGCAGGTCTGACGGATCGTGACCGGTCCGCCCGTGGCGACGATCGTCACCGGCGCTCTCGTGTTCAGATCCAGATCACCGGCGCGATTGCCCACATCCATTCCGCAGCGCGTGAGCTCGTACGTGCCGCTCGGCAGCTCGATGCGAGCCGGGCGCGTGGGCCGTTGGTTCACGGTGCTAATCGCGGCACGCAGCGAGTTCCGGTCGGCGTCGAGCGTGGACGAAACCGTGTACGCTTCGCTCTCGCAGCCGCTGGTCGCTAGCAGCGCGCTCAGCACGCACAGTTTTCCGAGGAAGAGAGCGGAGGAGCGGGACGGATGGTTACGCATGCGTGCGGCGCGTAACGCAAGTAACGTGCCCTCGCCACGAGAGTAGCTGTTCGCTGCAAGTCTGCCGGATGAGCGTAAATTTGGGCGCACGCTCACCCCGCGCCGGCTTGACTGGCAAACGTGCGCACATGGGCGCGCGTGTTCGCTCGTACCTACGGCGCGGGCGTCGCGGGGCAGTCGTGGCAGAAACGCTCAGCCGTAGATGAAGCGGCTGAGCGTTTCTGCCACGCAGCCCGGCTTCGCTTCGCCGTCGATCTCGACCGTCATCTTTTGCTTCAGCTGAATCGTGTTCGGCGGGATGAGCTCGGCCGACATGAGCTGTTTGCGGACACGCACGCGCGAGTTGACCTTGACGGGGTTCGGGAAGCGCACTCTATCGAGGCCGTAGTTAATGCCCATCATCATGCCCTCGTACGCGGAGGGATCTTTGGGGCTGATGCCGGAGCTCAGGTAGGGAACCAGCGACAACGTCAGAAAGCCGTGGGCGATGGTCACCTTGTAGGGGGACACTTTCGCGGCCATCTCCGGATCGACGTGGATGAATTGTCGATCGAGCGTGGCGTCGGCGAACAGATTGATCTGCTGTTGATCGATCACGTGCCACTCGCTCACGCCCTCTTCCTGGCCTTCGAGCTTCTTCCAAATGTCGTACGCTTTTTCTGCCGCTGTCGTCATGATTCGTCCTTGTGAGCTGTCCAGGTTGCCGCGGGCTCAGCGCTGTTCGCGCTTCGCCGTGGGGGGAGGACCGATCTGTGCCTGGGGTTTCCCCGGGCCAACGTCCATTTTGACGTGAAAGAAATTCTGCACGGGGCGGCGTTCATCGGCGCTTGCACCGATGCCCCAAAGGCCGACTTGGAGCTCGAGGCTCTGTCCCTGCGCCAGCGGTTGCGTTTGCTTGTCGGGCCAGGTTCGCGTCCACTTCCGCTCTTTGCCGGCCACGAGCTCGAGCGAGCCATCGCCGCGTCGTTCGTCGCCGAACTTGTCGGTCTTGCCGCCGCGTTGCACCGTGCCGGCCAGGGCCAGTGGACCGCCCCCGGGAGTGAGCAAGGAGTGGCTGGCGTCGTCCTTCACGGTGGCCGAAACGTCCAGACGCACGCCCCAGCCGTTGCGTACGCGCTGGGAGCGCACATTGGCGAGAAAATGTACGCCTTCGATGCGGACCTCGAGCCCTTCTTGCGTGACCACGTACTGGATCTCACGCGTTTTCTCGTCCGGCTTTTCGACGGGCGCCCGCGCATACACCGTCTTTTTTTGCTTCGACGAGGAAGCGCTGTGCGCGTCCTCAGTGCCAGCGCCGGCCGCGTCGCTCGCAGAAGGGTCGCCATTGGAGGTAGCCGGCGCAGTCCGAGCCGGTTTCGAGGAGCCGCAGCTCAGCATCAGTGCTGCGAGGCCACACGCGAGCACGGGTTTGAGATCGAATCCGGAACGCACAGTCATGCGCTCTTTTATGCCGAAGCGCGCTAGCGCGCAGCAAATTCCTGCTTGGCCGCGGCGAGCAGGCTTGCGTCTTCGAGCACGTCTGCGGCGGTCCGCGCCAGCGCCTTGGCGGCCACCAGCATGGTTTCGAGGCCGCGCTGGCTGCGCGCGCAGTCCGCGAAACGATGCTGATGACAGAGCGCCTCTCCCTCGTCGCAAATGCCGAGATAGGGATGAATCGATGGGACGTACTGGCTCACGTCACCCATGTCCGTGGAGCCTGCTCCGACCCGCTCGTCCGTTTCCCGGGGCTTTCGCCCGAGCGCGGCGAGCGCGTCCGAGAAGCGCCGCCCGACCGTCAGATTGTTCTTCATCTCCCGGTAGCCGTTGCGCACGTTCAGTGCGACCTCGACGCCACAAGCGAGTGCCGCGCCCTCGGCACAACGCTGCACGATTGCGCGCACGCGCTCGAGCTCGGTCTGCGTAGTAGCCCTGACCGAAAATTCGCAGGCGGCGTGCTCGGGGATGATGTTCACGGCCTGGCCGCCGTTGGTCACGTAGCCATGCACGCGCACGCCATCGCGGAAATGGACCCGCTGTGAATCAATCAGACGGAACGTTTCCAGGCAGGCGGTGAGCGCGCTTTGCCCATCCCAGGGCGCCGCGGCCGCGTGCGCCGGGCTACCCTTGAACGACATCTGGATCCACACGCTGGCGAGCGCCGGGTGCGCAATGATGTCGCGATCGAACGGGTGGTACATCATGGCGACGTCCACGCCCTCGAAGGTGTTGGCCTCGAGCAGGCGAATCTTGCCACCGCCGCCCTCTTCGGCGGGTGTGCCGATCAGCTCTACCGAACCGTTCAGCGAGCGCGCGGCTCCAGCCAGCGCGAGAAACGCACCCACCGCGCCCGCAGCGATCAGGTTATGGCCGCAGGCGTGGCCGATTTCAGGGAGTGCGTCGTACTCTGCGAGCACGGCCACGCGCGGGCCGCTGCCCGAACCGACGCGTGCCCGAAACGCCGTGGGCAGTCCGGCCAACTGGCGCTCCACTTTGACGTCCGTGTGGCGTTCTACGAATTCGCTGATCCATTCTGCGGCCTTGAATTCCTCGAAGCGGAGCTCGGGATGGTCGTGGATGCGGGTCGCGAGCTCGCTCAAGTCTCCGGCCAGCTGGTCCACGTTGCGATCGAGTGCGGCGCGGTCGATGGGCATGAGGCTAGGATAGTCCACATGTGCGCGCTTCGAAGCTTTGGGGCAGCAATTTGTGCGTTTTTGCTGGTCGCGGCGTGTCGATCCAGCGAACGCAAGAGCCCCGTCCCGAACCCTGCCCCCGCCGCGGCCGCTTCTGTGCGCGGGAACGGAGAGCGCCCCGGGTTCAAGCCGGTTCGACTCGAGTTCAGTAACGTAGCGATGGGCACGCGCGTCCAG
>DATHEN010000758.1:0-12672 GCA_035318565.1 Polyangiaceae bacterium | reverse complement strand
GGGCAAGGGGTCGGCGGCGCGCTGATCCGCGCCGGCTTGAGTGAATGCGACGGCGCGCGTCTGCCCGCTTATCTCGAGAATTCGAACGAGCTCAATACGCCGCTGTATCGCAGTCACGGCTTCGAGCTGATGGACACGCTGAGCATCGGCGACGGCGCTCCCCCGCTGTACCGCATGTGGCGAGAAGCCCGCCGCTGAGAGCGTCCGTTCAATCGGCTCAATGGGCGCCGAAGCAAGCGCCGACGGCCTCGGTTCTGCTCGCCGCAGCTCGGCTTGCGGCGGAGTCCGTCCCGGCACTGCGACGCCAAAGGTTCTCCCCCCGCCTCACACTGCGTCGTGACGTGGATCTCATCGAGCAACTCGCCGAGCGCCTCGCAGGACGCCGAGCCCTTGGACTCGGCGTCCTCGTCTCCGCAGGCCACCAGCGCGACTCCAGCGAGTGCACGCCAAACACGACCTGAACGCCAGCACCGCTCCTCCACGCAGGGCGGAGGGACGGCCTTAGTCCTGCCCTGAGAAGCAGTTGGCCATGGCTGCATTCTGCGTCGAGCAGCTGGTGAGTGGCAGCGCCGGGAAGCCCTGCGCATTGCAGCTCCAATTGGAGGTGGGCTCGCGCTTCGCACACTGCAACAGGGGGTCGACAGTGCTCCCGCAGGAGGGCCTGTTGCTGACTCCCGCTCGGCACTGGGCTTTCAGAGAATCCCCCCCTTGCTGGCACGCGAGCGTGGCGTTGATGTTGTCGAGCAGCGCGCCTATCGCGTCGCAGGACGCCGCGCCATTCGGTTTCTCCTCGTCGTCGTCCCCGCCGCAGGCCGCGAGTGCCGTCATACCCAGCACACTGACAATCGATGCCGCAATCCAAGCTTTAAACGTCACGCCCATGCCTCCTTGACCAATTAGGCGAGCAGTTTCGCAGACGGGCTGTGCGCTTGGCAAGCTGCGGCGGAGCGCTGCTGCTGGATGGCGGACTCAGTGCATGGAATGTTTCAGTGAGCTCAATGCGCGGTGCGTTCGCTCCTGTTCTGGCAACAAATTCGTCTGCACGAATCGACGCACTTCGAGGCTCAGCTTGTCCATGTCGCGCCGGTAGTCGTTGCGACCATGGTCTTCGCCTTCCTCGAGCGCAGCGATGGCGGCTTTTTCACCGAACGTCTTGGCACCGCCTTCCACCAACTTCGCGAACGTGCCCCACGCGCCGGAGCTGCTCGCCGGATTGCCGCCTAGGCGCCTAATTTCCAGGGTCAGCGCCGTTACGCGCTGCTCGTGCGAACGCATGCAGTCGCGCAACGTGATCACGTGAGAGCTGTCCTGCAGCTTCTCGATTGCCTGGCGGTAGGTCTCCACAGCGGCGATCTCACCGCGCAGAAACGAATTCAACTGATCGACTTGCGATGAGCTTTCGCTCGTCTGGTTCGATAACATCGGGGCTCCTTTCATTGGGATGGAGCCAATGTAGGCACCCGGCAGGCGAGCACAACTCTCGGGATGCGTTGCATATTTGCGTCCTGCGTGCGTGAGCGCGCGCCCGCGACGAATCGCCCCGTGCGGACGCGACCGCCGGCGCCGATCGGCCGGTGCAGCCCGATGAACGACGGCCACGGAAAGCCAACGAGCCGCGCAATTTTCGGATTTTCCTTGGAAACGCCGATCCAGCTGGCATGCTTCCGCGCCCTCATGAAATCGACCGACAATTTTGCTTCGTTGATGGAAGAATCGATGGCCGCCGGTACGAGCCGCGCCAAGCGCCGCTTGAAGGCCGGTGAAGTCGTGGAAGGCACGGTCATCCAGATCAGCGCGGACAGCGTGTTCGTGGACGTGGGCACGCCGGGAGACGCGCGGCTACCGAAAGCGGAAGTCACGGACGACAAGGGCGAGCTCCGGGTCAAGGTGGGCGATCGATTGAACGCCGTGGTGCTCGATGCGCGCGGCGAAGCGCCGCTGCTCTCGGCTGCATTTGGACGCGGCGCCGTCGATCTCAGCTCGCTCGAGCTGGCGAAGGACAGTGGTGCGCCGATCAGCGGACGGGTCGCTCAGGTGGTCAAGGGCGGTGTGGAGGTCGAAGTCGCGCACCTGCGCGCGTTCTGCCCGGCGTCCCACCTGGATACGATGCACGTCGCCGATCTCGAAGTGTTCGTGGGACAGACGCTGGAGTTTCGAGTGCTGGAGATCCGCGACCGCGGGCGCTCTGTCGTGCTCTCACGTCGCTCGCTGCTCGAGCAACAGCGGAAGGAGCTCGAGCGTGAGTCGCTGCAGCGCTTGAAGCCCGGCCTGGACGTGGAAGGCGTGGTGCAAGGCCTGCAGCGTCACGGCGCTCTGGTGGACGTCGGTGGGGTGATTGGCTTCGTGCACGTCTCCGAGCTCGCGCACCACCGCGTCGAGCGGGTCGAGGACGTGCTCAAGCTCGGTGACCGCATTCAAGTGCGCGTGCTGGCCGTGGAAGAATCTCCGAAAGGTCCGCGCGTGAAGCTCTCGATGAAAGCGCTCGAGCAACCCGCAGCGCCGGCCGCCGCGCCCTCACCGGAAGAAGTGCTGGCCGGCACCGTGAGCCGCGTGACGAATTTCGGCGTGTTCGTCCAGACCGCCAAGGGCGAAGGTCTCGTACCCGTCCGCGAGCTCGGCTTGCCGCCGGGCGCCGATCATCGGCGTGCGTTTCCGGCCGGCCGCGAGATACAGGTCGTGCTCCTCAGCCGCGATGCCGCGAGCGGCAAGCTGCGCTTCAGCATGGTCGGAGTGGCCGGGGTCGAGGAACGCCGCAATTATCGCGAATTCAGCCAGGCTGGCGGCGGCGCCGAAGCGCCGAGCTCGTTCGGAAGCTTGGGTGATTTGCTGCGCGACAAGCTGGGCGCCGCCGCGACGCCCGCAACGGCCAAGCCCCAGGCCCCCGCTCCAGTTCCCGGTCAGCCCCTGCGCCGCCGGCGCTGACAGGGCGCGCCGAAGCGCTACGTTCAGGACAGACATGGACAAAGATAGCCGCACCGAGATCGAAGCCGCTGCGTTTCGCACGCTCGTCAAGCACCTCCAGGAGCGCACGGACGTCCAGAACATCGACCTGATGAACCTCGCCGGGTTCTGCCGGAACTGCCTGGCCAAGTGGTACCGCGCCGAAGCGGAGACGCGCGGCGTTTCGCTCGACTACGACGGGGCCCGCGAGATCGTCTACGGCATGCCGTACGACGAGTGGAAGAACCGCTACCAGAAGTAGTGGCCGTCAGTCCGGAAGCGCGTGAAGCGCCGCGCCCGCGGGCACCTTCGGGAAAGCCGCCTTGCGAGCGACGAGATCGGCGACGGTGTCTCGCAAGGTTTCGCCGGGATCGCGCGGCATCCAGCCCAGCACCCGCTCGGCCTTGCTGGAGTCGCAGTACCAGAAGTGCTGCGCCATCTCGAGGCTCATCTCGTCTATGGGTGGTTCGGTACCGATCGCCCGCAAAGCTCGATCGAAGAGCGAGGTCATGCCGAGCGCTAGCGTGCGCGAGCGTGGCAAGCGCAAGCGCGGGGCCGGCACGCCGGTTATGCGCTCGAGACGCTGCAGAAACGCTGCAATGGTCATGTTCTTCGAGTTGAGCAGGTAACGCTCACCCGCCTGCCCGCGCTCGAAGGCCGCGATCATGCCGGCGGCGGCGTCGCGCACGTCGACGAAAGCCATGCCTCCGCCCGGAATCGCAGGGATGCTGCGTTCGAGGAAGCGCCGCACGTCTCCGGTCGACGACTCGCGCTCGTCTCCCGGTCCCAAGAGCAAGCTCGGATTGACGAGCACGACCTCGAAGGCTGGCGGATCGTTCGCGTCCAACGCTTCGCGCTCGCCATAATACTTGGTGCGGTAATAGGGCCAGCGCGAGAGGATCTCGAGCGGCGCCGCCGCGGTTTCGTCGTAGACCCTCTCTGGATCCGTACCCACGGCCAGCGTGCCGCTGGTGCTCGCCACCACCGCGCGCGGCACTCCGGCAGCGCGCAAACCGCGGAGCGCGGCGCGAGTTCCGAGCACGTGCAGGCGGTGGAGCTCCTCGGCGTCGTGCTTGGAGCGCGACACCTTGCCCGTCGCTAGGAACGCCCCGGCGCAGCCCGCCGCGCTCTGTTGCACGGCGTCCGCGTCCAGGACGTCGACCCGTTGCACGGCTAGCCCGTCGATCTCACCGCCGCTGCGCGCAACCGCTACGACGTCGTGCCCGGCGAGAACGAGCTGGCGCGTGAGATGCGAGCCCAGAAAACCCGTCGCTCCACCAACCCAAAATCGCGCCACCGGTTGTCCTTCTCCCGAGCGCTCAGCGGCTCTGCAGCTGGAAGGCCTTCTGAAACGTGAACAGAAGGCCGATGTTGTTGCTCTTGACCGCGCCCGCGACGAACTCCGCCGGAGACGGCGTGTAAGCCTCGCGCACGATGCGCGTGAAGATATCGGGCGAGGTCTTGAGTACGCAGTCGGCCGGAGCCGTGACCTTGCCGGGCGACACTTCGCAGCTCTGGCTCGTGATCTTGACCGTCCAGCGCTCGCTCTTACCGATCGCAAAGTAGAAGCTCACGGGCTCCTCGACGCTGCCCGCCACGAAGCGCGTCTCGAGCTCCGCGAACACGCCGGCGAGCGAATCGTCCTTTTCGCGGCCGCGTAGATCCTCGGGCTTCAAGCGCTTCAGATCGAGCACGTCGCCGCGGCTCAAGCTCAGAATCGCCAGCCGCACCAGCTTCGTCACGGTGCGCGACGCGTCCGACATCGACAGGCCGGCGGTGAGGCGCTTCAGCTCGGCGTTCTCGAGCGGCGGCCCGATCCGCGCCTGAACGTTACGCTGGCGCAGAACCGCTCCCCCTTTGGGCAAGGCCGCGTGCGTGCCGCCCAGCCAAACGGGCAAGATGTCGACCGCGTGATGCAGCGCCAGGTGACCCACAGCGGGCTTGAAGTCCCCGAGTTCGCCGTCCGTACTGCGGGTACCCTCCGGGAAAATCAGGACCGTCTTGCCCTGATCGATCAGCTCGCCGGCCTGGCGCAAGCTCTGGCGGAGCGAGCCCGCTCGCGACATGGGCACGAGATTCGTGAAGTTTTCGAAGTAGGCTTTGCGCCAGCGATTGCCTTCGAAAAAGTAATCCTGTGCGGCCAGGGACACGATGTTCTGTCCGTAGCTGCCGAGCGCGTACTTCACGAGACCCATGTCGAGGTGGCTCGCGTGATTGGCGGCGACGATCGTGCTGCGGTTGTACGGCAGGAAGGCGCGGCCCGTGACCTTGGTGCGGAGCACGCTGTCGTAAAAGCCCATCTGCGCGCGGCCCATCCACTGCATGGCGGCTTCACGCAGTAGCGGCGGAACGTTCAGCGGCTCTTCCTCTTCGTGTTCGATCGCGCTGGTTCGCGCCAAACGGCGTACGCCGCCGGAATCGCGCAGCACGGCCTCCACTTCCGCGATGGTGTTGCACTCGCTCAAGCGCTCGGCGTCGAGCACGCTGCCGGCCTGCGCCTCGAGCGCCACGAGCAGCTCCAGGAGCATCAACGAATCGAAGCCCAGATCGCCGCGCAAGCTCAGCTCGCCGTGCAGCGAGCTCGGATCGCGCCGGCTGATGAGGCCCACCGCGGCCCGAACGGCGGCCGTCGCAGCATCGCCGCTGAGCGAGGCGTCGGGACGAGGAGGTCGCTCGGAAATGGCATTCACGCGTTCGAGGAGCGCTCGAACTTCATTGCGTTTCACCTTCCGAGTCGCGGTGCGCGGCAGCGGGCCATCGATCAACGTGACCACCGCCGGACGCATCACGTTCGGCAGCTTGGCGAGCGCTTTGTCGAGCTCGCGTTTGGCGGCGGCGTGCCGCTCCGCTCGCGTGCTGCCCGGATCTTCTTCCGGAACCGCGACGCAGCCAATGCGCTCTCCGCCGCGCGGGTCGGAGAGTCCGACGACCGCGATCTCGGCGACGTGCGGGACCTGGCCGATGCGCGCTTCCAGGTCGTCGGGGTACACGTTCTCGCCGCTGGACGTGACGATCGTATCTTTGGCGCGCCCGACGATCACGAGGTTGCCGCGTTTGTCGACCTTCCCGAGATCTCCAGTACGCAGCCAGCCGTCGGCGCCAATCACTTGCGCGGTGGCGTCCGGGTCATCGGAGTAGCCGAGCATCACGTTCGGACCGCGCGCCAGCACTTCGCCCACGCCTTCGGCGTTGGCATCTTGAATGCGAATTTCGACGCCGGGGATGGCCTTGCCGACGTGTCCGGGCTTCGCCTTGGGACCGGCGCTCGCCACCGTCAGAACCGGCGCGGCTTCCGTGAGCCCGTAGCCTTCGGCTAGATGCAAACCGAGGCCGGCGAACAACCGATGCGTCCGCTCGGGCAGCGCCGCGCCACCGCTGACCATGAACCGCAGGTGGCCGCCCAGCGCCTCGTGTACGGGCCCGAACAAAAGCCGGCCCGTGTCCACGCCCAGCGTCTTGCCGAGCGAGCGGTTCAGATCCATCGCGAAGTCGAACATGCGCGCCGCGAGCGCACCGCGCTCGGCCACGCGCGCGTAAATGCGCCGCTCGAGCATTTCCCACAGCGCCGGTACCCCGACCAGACCCGTGATGCGTCCGCTCTTCAAACCGTGCTCCAGGCGCTCGGCCGTGAGCTCGTCCAGATAAACGACGCGCGCGCCGCGCGAGAGCGGCAACAAGAGGCCGCACGTGAGCTCGAAGGTGTGGTGCAGCGGCAGCACGCTCAAGATGCGGTCGCCCTTGAACAGCGGGAACAGCGGCGCGAGCGAGGCGATCAGCGCCGCGAGGTTTGCGTGCGTCAGCATCACGCCCTTGGGCGTGCCCGTGGTGCCGCTCGTGTAGATGAGCGCGGCCACGTCTGCCGGATCGACGGCGCGCTTCTCGAGCTCCGGTCCCCGCTCCGCGGCGCCCTGCAGGTCGAGCCAGTGAACGCGATCACCGAGCTCGGGGCGCACGCGCTCGCGCACCTTGGCGTCCGCGATGAACACCTGCGCGCCCGACGCACGCAGCAGATTCTCGGCGATCGCGGGTTCCACCGTCGCATCGAGCGGCACGGCCGTGGCGCCGGCCATCAGGATGCCGAAGAAGGCAATCGGCCAGGCCGGATGATTGGCCCCCGCCAAGAGCACTCGGTCCCCGGGTTTGACGCCCAGCGTGGTCAGGCGTGCGGCACAGGCGCGCGAGCGCTCGAGCCATTCGCGGAAACTGATGCGCGAGAGCCCATCCGCTTCGGTGCGCTGCAGCGCAACGGCGAGATCGTAGCGCTCGGCCATCTCCTCGAGCAGCTCGGGCAAGGTCTCGTGGCGCTCCGGCGCGCGCCGCGGCCGCTGGAGGCGCTCCTCGATGTGCGGAAACACCCACTTTTCGAGCCCCGGGACGTGGATCTCCAAGAACCAGTGGCGCCAGTCGATGGTTTCGGGAGTCCAGTTGACGAGCTGCTTGTCGGCGGCGTTCAGGCGCGCGTACGCCGCGCGCGTGTTGTCGCAACGGAACACGTAGCGGTAGTCGTGCGTGAACGGCATGAACACGTTCAGGATGTTGCCGATCCTGCGCTGGCCGTCGGCGAACCCTTCGAGCAGCTTCGCGCTCGGCTTGAGAAGCGGCGCCGCGGGACCGATGGCGGCTTTTTTCAAGAGACCGGACAGGCCTCTGGCACCCTTGGCGATGGCGAGCGGGCCGTAACTTTCGAACTGTTGCCGATTGAGCAGCGCACCTTCGAAGTGCCCCTGTACGAAGGACACGAGCGGGCCACCCTTGCCCGTCCTCTGATAGTAACGGCGCTTGTAGAGCCCCGTGAGCTCGAAGAAGCGCCGCATCGTGCACGGATTCACGTCGCTCGCAGCCAGCTGATACACCGACTTCGCGCGACCTTCGCAAAGCTCCGCGAGCGCCAGGAGCATGCCGCCAGCGACCATGTCGCAGGGGATGAAGTCGAGGTAGTTGTCGCCGCCTGGAATCTGCAGAGCCCCGGCGCGGAGTCCGAAGATCAAAGGAGCGCTGGTGTTGATGCCTTCGTTCCAACCCGGAAACGGGAACGAGAGCGTGGACTCGACGATTGCCGGTCGCACGATGGTGTACGGCAACCCGGACGAAGCGACGATCTGCTCGCCGATGCCCTTCGTGTACGTATACGTATTCGGAAAACCCCAGAAGTTGGCGCGCTCCATGCCCATTTCGGCGAGGCGCTCTTCCACGAACTTGCGCTTGACCTTCTCGATCTCGTCCTCGAGCGCCTTGCCGCGCGCGGGCGCGTCGCGAGACTGCAGGTTCCGCTTCGCCTCGTCGAGGAAATGACTCTGCCGAAACGCGTCACTGGCGCGGTGGCGCGCCTGCTCGACGACGTCCAGGCACTCGCTGATCTCGCGATCCGGATCCCAATGCGACCGCTCCAGATCTCCCACGCGCGGAAACGGATACTCATGAGGATCGCTCTCCTCGATGAAACCGGTGCGCGAGCCCGCGACGAAACAGGTGCTGGTGTGCATCAGGGGCACGTCGCCGAGATCGCGCGCCAGGGCGACCAGGTTCTGTACTCCGAACGCATTCACCTGCAGCGCTTCGTCGAGCGGCGGATCGAAATCCACGACGCCGGAAGCGTTGACGAGCGCGTCGATGCTGCCGCGCAGCTCGTCGCGCACGTCGGGATCGAGCCCGCAAAACGGCTGCACCACGTCGCCCGCGATCGGCCGCACCTTCTCACGCAGGAAAGCGTCGAAGCCTGCGCCGTACTGCTCGCGCAGCGGCCTCAGCAAGTCGTTCGTGGCGATTTCGTTCCAGAAGCGCTGCTCCGCGCTCTGCCCTTTCTTGGGACGCACCACCAGCTCGATGCGGCCGAGCTCGGGATAGCGCGACAGCAAGAACACCCAGAAGACCTTGCCGAGGAAACCGGTGCCCCCGATGATGACGAACCGCTTGCCGGTCAAGAGCCGGGGCAAGTCGAGCGCGGGAGGTTTTCCGTTGCTCTTAGCGGGAACACCGTTCTGTGAATCAGCCACGTTTACCTCAGCCGAGAGTACTGCTGTGCCTCGGGGCCTACCCGAGGCGCCCGCCCGGAAGCGAGACATCGCCCATGATGATGGGTGGCACGTGCAAAAGCGTGATGTCGAGCGTGCGCGCCTTGCCCTCACGTGCCCGGTACAGCGCTTCGTCCATGCTGGGAGCCGTTTCGTAACCGAGGAGCTTCGGGATGTACTCGTTGTCCGCGCCCACCACGATCACCCGTCCCAGGTGCTGCCGGCCGTTTTCGCCCCAGTACCACATGAAGAACGGATGGCTCGGATGGTACGCGTGGCCGCTCCGGTACATCTGGATGAACGCGGGGTCGTTCGCGAACTTCTCCTCGTAGCGCCGGCGAAGCTCGTGTGCGTCGCGCGTCTCCGGCAAGAGCCGGTGCACGAAGTCGATGTACGGCGCGTGTTGCTCGTGATCGAACTTGTCCGTGCAGGGATGCGTGATGATGAGCGTGCCGCCCTTCTTCACGAGCGGCGCGCCGCGGTACATGTTGAACAGGTACCCTTGCGCCAACACCTGCACGAGCAGCGGATTCAAGAAGGCGTGCACGTTGTAGGGGCTGATGAACGGAATCGGCGCCACCAGCACGTCCGCCTGACCCTCGATGGGAACCAGGTACTGCTCGAAACAGCGCTCGATCGTCTTTTCGTGCACGGCGTGCGTAGCGCCCGCGGTGACACCGGTGACGCCGTAGGGAGCCGGAAACCGATCGAATATCGCTTGCCGGGCGGACTGCGGCAGCTTCGACGTCGAAACGACGAGCGCCTTCAGCAGACCGCGCTCGCGCGCGTTCAGATCGTCCTCGTTCTTGGTCAGAAATTCGAGTGAACGGTCGAACATGCGGTTGTTGACCGTGGTCTCGATGGTGAAGATATCGAGCTCGCGATGGGCGATCTCTCCCATCTCCCCGATGCGATCGGCCAGCGCCGATTTTTTCGGGTCCATGTAGCCGTCCGACGCGCGAATCGTGTCCGGATTGTGGTGTGCGCGCAGGCTCTGGTAGTCGCACAGGCCCACCGCGACGGACTTGTACCCGCCGTTCATGGCCACGAAGTTCAAGTTCACGTAGATGAGCAAATCGCTCTGGGCAGCGCGCCTGTTGAGCACCAGCGGATGCCCGGCAGAGTTTCTGCCGATCTCAATCAAATTCGGGCGGTCTTCCGCGTCGTGGTTGTAGAGCCGATCGGGCCAGTAGCCGTCGAAGATGCGATCGCCGACCATGTGCCGGACTTCGTGCGCCTTCATGCGCCGGTGGATGCCCGTGGCGATCACGATCTCCACGTCGTCCACGCCGTGGTCCGCGAGCAGCGCGAGCACGATCGTCAGCACACGCTCGCGAATGTCCGGCCGGCGCATGGGCGGCAGCGGCAACGAAATATCGTCGATCGCTATCGTCACCTTCATGCCCGGACGGAGCTTCGCGTAGAGCGGGTCCGTGCCGAGCGGATGGTTGATGGCATAGCGGATGGCCGCGTCCACGTCCTGGAGCGCAGTCATCGGCGGCTTCGCGTAAATCACGCGCGTGCCGGCGGGCAGATCCACCTCGACCAGGGCATCGCCCGAGAAGAGCACGCGCGGCGCGCTGTCGCGCTCCAGGGTCACCAGACAGGGGTGGTTCATGGCAAAGCTCTCAAATCGAAACTGGGCCAGCTGTACGCCTTGGCGAGAAGCGACAGGCGTTTGTCGGGATTCACGGCCGCCGGATGCCCCACGACGCTCAGCATGGGCAAGTCCGAATAGCTGTCGCTGAACGCGTAACACTCATCGAGATCGTAGCCGTGCGCGCGCGCGTGCTCGCGGATCAGCCGCGCCTTCTCCGGTCCCGCGACCACGGGCTTCAGCAATTTCCCCGTCGCGATGCCGTCCTTCATCTCCAGACGATTCGCGATGATCTCGTGGCCGCCGAGGTGGTCGGCCAGATGCTTCACGATCCAATCGAGCGCGCCCGATATGAGCACGATGCGGTGACCGGCACGCAGGTTCTGCTCCACCAGCGCCTTGGCCGCCGGAAAGAGCGACGGCAAGAGCACCTTCCTGAAGGCTTCCTCTGCCAGCAGGGTGAGCCGATCTTCGGTCATCCCTGCGTAAGTGCCGTACAAAAGCTCGTTGAAGGTGCGGCGGTCGACGAGCTCGGCGAGCGCCATCGAGGGCGCCTTCAGCGCCGCGCGACCGAGGCGCAGGGCAGTCTGGACGGGCGTTGGCTGGTTTACGAGGTAAAAGAGGGTTGGGTGGACCAGGTTGGTGGCCACCAGGGTGCCGTCGACGTCGAAGTAGCTCGCTGCCAAAGCGTTTTTCCGGTCTCTTATGTCAGGACAGAAGTCAAGAAGGTCAGTACCTGCAGCCTACGGCGCGGCCACTCGCAGAATTCTATGAACTCAGAACACAACTCCCGGCGGGGCGCGCACCGCTCCGAGCGCTTATCGTCGTGACCAAGCCGCGCGTCGAGCTGATTCAATCCGAGGCCGGGCTGCACGAGGCAGCCCGCGAGCTCAGTGGAGCGAGCCGGTTGTATCTCGACACCGAGTTCGAGTCCACGCGTGCTGGAACCACGCTGTGTTTGCTGCAGCTCTCGCGCGGAGACCACACTACGTTTCTGATCGATACGTTGCGTGTGGACGGTCTCCGGCCGGTGAGCGAAGTGCTCGCGAACCCGCAGGCCGAATGGGTCCTGCATGCGGGTCAACAAGACGTAGTGCTCTTGATGTCGAGTCTTGCCCTGGAAAAACCGCCGCGTTTGTTCGACACGCAGGTGGCTTGGGCGCTGCTCGGACCCGAGTCTTCGGTCTCACTCTCGTACTTGCAGTACCGCCTGCTCGGAATTCGCTCCGGCAAAGCGCATCAGGCGGACGACTGGAAGCGGCGCCCGTTGCCCGCTTCTCAGATCGCCTACGCGGCCGCGGACATCGAGCATCTGCCCGCGCTGCGTTCCATGCTGGGCGAACGCCTCGATGGACGAGCGCGAACGGAGCTCGTTTCGCAGGCATCTTGGGAAACGGTGCGACCGGAGCCGGAACCGGCGGCGCCGCTCGCGCTCGAGAGCTTTCGGAACGCTTGGCAGCTCGAAGCGCCGAACCAAGCAGCACTGCACGCGCTGATCGGGTGGTACAACGCGCTCTCACCCGGGCAGCAACGGCGCGCGCCCGAACCGAAGACCTTGCTTTCGATCGCCGGCCGCCTGCCGCGTGGGCTCGACGACTTATCGCGTATCAAGGGTGTATCCCGCAGCTTCGTGCAGGAGCACGGCGCGCACTTGGTGCACGCGCTGTCGCGCGCTGCCGACCGGGCCAACGCGGACGATCACGTCGTGATCGAGCCCCCGGCATACGCAACGTTCGAAGAGATTCGACTCGACGCCTGGCTCACGCTCGCCCGCGCAGAGATCTGCGCGGAGCTCTGCGTCGCCCCCGAGCTCGTGCTGCCCGGCCGCGTCCTTCGCCCCATCAAGGCCGCGCTGCTCGCACACCGCGATGTGCAGCGCGCGGCAGCGCAGCTGCAGGGCTGGCGCGAGGTGCTCCTGAAAGAAGCCTTTCTGAAATTCGCGAACGAGCGCCCGCTGCCAGCGGGTTGATGGCGGAACGCGGCGGCGTTAGCATTCCCCTTCTATGTCGAGTTCCGAGGCGATCACGCGGGGCGTTCGTGTGCACGTGGACGCGAAGTACTCGCCGGAGCATTCCGAGCCTTCTCGTCAGGAGTGGTTCTTTCTGTACACGGTGCGCATCGTAA
>DATHEN010000757.1:0-7323 GCA_035318565.1 Polyangiaceae bacterium | reverse complement strand
CTTTCACCTCGGGCCGGGCCTCGTGGTTCTCGACGATCGCCAGCTCCGACAGCGGAACCTGCGAATCTCCGAGCACCTTGCCATCGCGTCGAATCAGCGTGACCCGGGCCTGGGCGTTCGTACCGAGCTCGTCTGCGAGCGCATCCCAGGTGCTCGTGGCGTCGAGCGCTGCGCCGCTGGCCTCGGCTTTCAAGGCAACCAGTTGCGCTCGTACCTCCAGATCGGCGCGGATGTTATCCGTGAGCTCCTGATCGAGCTCGCTTCGCATGTAAGCGTAAGCAACCACGACAGAAACGACGATCACGCCGAACGAGATCAAAAACAGCTTGGCGCGAATGCCGAGGTTCAATGCTCAGGCCTCGTCGGGAGATCCCACGAAACGGTAGCCCACGCCGCGCACGGTCTCGACGTAATCTCGGGCGCCCTCGAGCTTTTCACGCAGCCGCTTCACGTGCGTATCCACGGTGCGGGTAGTGATGTCGGCCTGGATGCCCCACACGTCGTCGAGCAGCGCAGAGCGCGTTTGCACGCGATTTCTTCGCTCGTAGAGCTTCACCAACAACTTGAACTCGAGCGCGGTCAGCTCGATTTCGATCTCGTCCACCCACACGCGGTGGGCACCGCGGTCTATCCTCAGGCAGCCGAACTCGATGATCGGCGCTTCACTCGGTTCCTCGGATTTGCCGCGGCGCAAGATGGCCTGAATGCGCAGCAGGAGCTCGCGCACGCTGAAGGGCTTGACGACGTAGTCGTCCACCCCGAGCTCGAAACCGACGACGCGGTCAATCTCCTCGCCACGCGCGGTCACCATGACGACGGGCACCGAGCGGGTGCTCGTGGAGTCTTTGAGTTGCTTGCAGATCTCCGTGCCCGGAATGTCGGGTAACATCAAGTCGAGGAGCACCAGGTCGGGACGTTGCTCGCGCGCCAGGCGCAGGCCCTCCTCGCCGCGACGCGCGGTGAACACTTCGTGACCGGCTTGCCGTAAGTTGTAATCGAGGACCTGGACAAGGTCCGGTTCGTCCTCGACAACCAATATTTTCGCCATCGGAAGAGCGAGTTACTCGGGTTAGGTGACGATCGTGTGACATGCCCGTAGAAGCACCGTGCCAAGTCGGGCGAATGTCACGAGAAGTCTACCACCGCCCGAAAGATCTGCGCGGGATCCAGGGAACTGCGGAAATTCCCTGGATCCCGCGCAGTCAGCGCCGGAGCTCGGGCTTGCCCGCGCCGGACGTGGTCGCGTCGTCCAAGCGCGACGGGTGTGCCCGGTCCCAGTCGCGCAGCGACGTGTTCGCGAGCAGCCGCGCCAGAACGTCGTCGGCTCGCGCAAGGTCCATCGACTCGCTGCCTCGGGTGAGCAGCCGCCGGACCTGTGCGAACAGCGTGTGATGGGACACCCCGAGCTCGGCCATGAGCAGCGCAGGGCCGGCTTTGTCCACGGCTTGTGCCAGGAGACCCGCCGCGCGCGAAGACAAGCCGTACGTTTTGGCACCGTACTCGACGAGCCAAGAGCGCCAGGCGGCCTGCACCCGCTGAAAAGCGTGCGCGCGCAGCACGAAGTTCTTCAGCTCTCGCACGTTCAGCGGAAGCTCGCAGGCTTCGCATTTCAGTTGCGCGATGCGCGCGCGGTCGCAATCAGGACCGACCAGCGCGAGAATCGGAATTAGTGGGTGCTGCTCGCGGATGCGCTGCAATGCATCCGCGCCTTGCGCCGTGCCCGGCAAATGGACGATCACGGCCGAGACCTCGCCGCACTGCGCCAGGTGCTCGAGCACTTCGCCCGCGTTTTCCGCGAGCAGCGAGTCGCCGAGCCCGCTCAGCGCCAGGGCCTCTGCCAGCCCGCGGCCGGCATCCGGTTCCGATGGCCGACCGCTCCTTCGGACGCTGGCGCCCAACAACGACACGACGGCTTGAGCGCGACCCATGGATAGAGCAACAGCAGGTTGCGTGCCAGACAGGTCGCGCCGCGCTCAACCCTTGAAGTTGCTTATTTAAACGCTTGACCCACGCCGGCAACGGCGCGGCGGGGTGGTCGGATCCGGGCAAGCGTTGGTCGGATCCGACCAGCTGCCAGCGCCGCGGCGACGGGGCCCGGGGTCGTCAGCAAACGGGCTCGGGGCCCAGATCGCCGAGCGAATCGGGGCTTTCGGCAAAGCGGTAGCCCACGCCACGCACGGTTTCGATGTAGTCGCGCGCCTCGCCGAGCTTCTCGCGAAGGCGTTTGACATGCGCATCGACCGTGCGGGTCGAAATTTTCGTGTCCACGCCCCACACGCTGTCCAGCAAGCTGCCGCGCGACTGCACGCGATTTTTGCGATCGTAGAGCGTGAGCAGCAAGCGAAACTCGAGCGACGTCAGCTCGATCGTCTCGGAGGCAACCCACACGCGGTGTGCTTCACGATCGATGCGGAGGCAGCCGAAGTCTATCAGGTGAGCGACACTTTCCTGGTTCCTGCGACGGCGCAGCACTGCGCGTACACGCAGGATGAGCTCGCGTACGCTGAACGGCTTCGTCACGTAGTCGTCGGCGCCCAGCTCGAAACCCACGACACGATCGACCTCGGTTCCCCGCGCGGTGAGCATCACGACGGCGATTCCCCGTGTAGCGTTGTCGTCCTTGATCGCCCGACAGATGTCCGTGCCCGGTAGATCGGGCAGCATGAGATCGAGGAGCATCAAGTCGGGTCGAGCTTCGCGCGCAATGCGCAAGCCCTCGTGGCCCTGAGCTGCGAGCAACACGTCGTAACCCGCCTCTCGAAGGTTGTAGTCGAGCACCTGGCGGATATCGTCCTCGTCCTCGATGACCAAAATTCGCGGCATTGCCGCCTCGGCCATAGTCCAGACGTGTGACTCCTCCGTGACGACTCAGTAGCAGCTGGTGACGGAAGCCGCGCCATTCACGGGCAATTTTCCGAAGCGCCACCAAGCCGTCACGATCGCCGTCCAGAGTGCGCCGGGTCAAACATGGACTTCGCCTCGTGGACGACCGAGGGCAGTGATGCTCTGCGCAGACGCCGCTTGGCGCTCGGCTACGGCGTGGGATTCGCCGCGTTCGCAGCCATCGCGCTCGCCATCTCGATGACGGCGGCACAAGTCGTCGAGGAGACTGAAGAAGAAGTCCACGAGGTCAAACTGGCGACCGAGCCCGAACCGGAACCCGAACCGGAACCCGAACCGGAACCCCTAGCGCCGACACCGAAGCCAGCCGGACCGCGCGTTCCCAAGCTCACACCTCCCACCGAGGTCCCTGACGACAAGCCTCAGGAGACGACACCCACCGAAACGCGGAGTGAGGGCGAAGGCGATCCGTATGCCGGCGCCACGCAGGGCGGCAGTAGCGCCAAAGCCGCCGTCGTAGCCCCTGTCACCCCGCCGCCTCCGAAGCCGCCTCCCAAGCCGCGTGGTCCGATGCGGGTGACGGAGAACGTCACACCTCCGCAGTGCTCGATCCCCACGCCCAGCTATCCATCGTCCGCCAAGGCGGCCGGCATCGAGGGCACCGTGATCGTCAAGTACGTGGTGTCAGAGTCCGGTGCGGTTTCGAACGTCAACGTCGTGCGTGGTCCTCCCGAGCTCCACGCCGCCGTGATCAGCGCGTTTCAAGGCGTGCGCTGTCACCCTGCGAGTCTGGACGGAGCGCCCGTGTCGGTGTTCCGGATTGCGCGCTTTCCTTTCCGAATTCGCACGTAAAAAGGCGAGGAGTTTAGAGTTCATGTCATTCGATCTCGTGCACATTTGGAGCTCGATGGGCGGCCTGAGCAAGGCGATTGCCGCAATGCTCATCCTGATGGCCATCGCCAGCATCGGCGTCGTCGTGGAGCGCGCGCTCGCCCTCAGCCGCTCAGCCCGGGATTCTCGCGCTCTGGCGCGGCGCATCGGCCCGCTGATCGACGAGTGGAAGATCGAGGAAATGATCGAAGCCTGCGATGCGCACCGGCATTCGGCGCTCGCGCGGCTGTTCTCCGCGATCCTGGGCCGCTACCTGCGCGGATACGAGGACCTCGAAGGCGGGCTGACCCCGGTGGAAATGGCGCGCAACGAAGCCGAGCGCGCCAAGGAAGCCATCGGCGAGGAGCTGCGCCGCGGCATGAACGTGCTCGCATCCGTGGGCTCGGTAGCGCCGTTCGTGGGGCTGCTCGGCACCGTCGTCGGCATCATCGCCGCATTCCAGGGCATCGGCAGCACGGGTTCCGGCGGCATCGCGGCGGTGTCATTGGGCATCTCCGAAGCGCTCATCGAAACGGCGCTCGGTCTCTTGGTCGCCATCCCGGCCGTGCTGCTCTTCAATTACCTGACCGTGCGCGTGAACCGGGTGGAAATGGCGCTGGCGCGCTCCTCCGGTGAGCTCTTGGACGAGATGGAGAACCACTATGGGCGCAAGCCTCAGCACGGCAAGAAGAAGCAAGCAGCCTGAGCCGGACATCAACGTCACCCCGCTGGTGGACGTCGTGCTCGTGCTGCTCATCATCTTCATGGTGATGGTGCCGGCGCTCGCCGAGGGTGAACACATCGAGCTTCCCACGATTTTGAAACCGGACGCGAAGCCCAAGGACATGAACCCCATCGACGTAACGCTCGCACCGAGCGGCAGCGTGGTGGTGGAAGAGGAGCGCATCGCGCCCGAGAAGCTCAAAGCGACGCTGCAGGTCATGCACGAAAAAGAGCCCGATCGCGCGCTGCTCTTGAAGACTGACGAGGCCGTCCCTTACCGGCGTGTGCGCGAAACATTCGCGATTTTGCAGGGCATCGGCTTCAAGGGTGTTTCGCTCAAGGTGATCGAAAAGAAGAAGCCCGGAGCGGGAGCCTCCTAACCATGGGCATGAACGTCGGCGGCTCGGGAAAGCGCAGCAAGCGCCCACAACCGGCACCCAGCATGAACGTGACGCCGCTGGTCGACGTGGCGCTGGTGGTGCTCATCATCTTCATGGTCGTGACGCCGCTCATGACCAAGACCTTCTGGCTCAACCTCCCCAAACAGGACGAAAAGACCAAAGAGGAGCCGCCGCCCACGGACGAGACCAACAAGCCACTGGTCATCACCGTGGACAAACAAGGAATCATCCGCGTCAACCAGACGACGCTCTCCAAGACGGAGCTCGAAGCGCGGCTGCCCCGCATGATCGCCGCCAAGCGACACAAGGTCGTCTACTTCGACGCTCACGACGACTTGCCTTACGGCAAAGCCGTCGAAGTGATGGACGTTTCGCGCGCAGGCGGGGCGCGCTCGATTGCGATGTTGACTCAAAAAGTCGTGCGTTAGCCCGGACCCGGGCCAGCGCCGACGACCCGTTCGAACGCGCAGCGGACCTGCCGCGCAGCAGCGGACGTGTATTCGCCTTTTCAGAGAACCATGCGAACTCGATCTTCACACTTATCCGCTTGCCTCGTCCTAGTCTCACTCCTGACTCCGAGCCTCGTCGCAGCGCAGGACGAAGAAGAGGGCGAGGAGGTGCCCGTCGAAGAGGCGCCTCCGGCCGACGCGCCCGAGCAAGCGCCGGCCGAGGATGCCGAGCCGAGCGACGAAGATCTGGGCGAAGAGAATCCGGCACGACCGCCTGCCAAAGGCAAAGCCGTGATCTGGGGCGTGCTCACCGACACCAAGCTCGGCGAGCCGCTGCCGGAGGCGCAGGTTTCAGTGGTCGGCACCAAGTACAAGGCCATCACCGACATCGACGGCCGTTTTCGGCTGGAGCTTCCACCCGGCACGTACAACCTGCGATTTTTCTACGAGCTACACGAGCCGGCACGCCTCGACGGCGTGCAGGTGGGAGCCGGACAAGTAGAGAAGGTCAGCCTGCAGCTCGCACCCGACGAGAAGTCGGAAGACGTCGTCGAGGTCGAAACCGAAGCCGATCGCGCGGCTCTGGAGGGACAGATTCTGAGTCGCCAGCGCTCGGCTTCCGTGGGCGACGGCATCGGCCGCGCGGAGATTTCGAAAACCCCCGACAGCAACGCTGCCCAAGCGGCACAACGCGTGGTCGGCGCCACGATCGTCGGCGGCCGCTTCGTCTACGTGCGCGGGCTGGGTGAGCGTTACTCGAATGCGCTCTTGAACGGCGCGCCCTTGCCGAGCCCCGAGCCCGATCGCGCCGCCGTACCTCTCGACCTATTTCCGGCACAGTCCCTGGACGGCATCACCATCACCAAGACCTTCGTACCCCACCTACCCGGCGACTTCGCCGGTGGCTCGATTCTCATAGAGACTCGCGAGATCCCCACCGAGTTCCTGTTCAACGTTCAGCTCTCCGGGGGTTACAACTCGGACGCCACTTTCCGCGACCGGCTCAGCTACCGCGGGAGTGGCAGCGATTGGCTGGGCTTCGACAGCGGCACGCGCGCGAAGCCCGACGATCTGCCCGATCGTCTCCTGACCAAGACCACTCCCAAACCCGACGGCAGCGGGAATTACACGGACGCTGATCTCGCGCAGATCGGCCGCAGCATGAACTCTTTCATGTCCGCGACCAAGGCCCTGACGCCCCCGAATCACGGCTTATCGCTCGTCGTCGGCAATGGCTGGCGTCTCGGACCCAAGCAGCGCATCGGGGCGCTCGCCTCACTGAGCTACGGCCGTAGCTTCGAGGTCATCGAGGGCGGATTGATCCGTGAATTTTACCTGCTCGGCTCGACACCGGGTCAGCCGGTTACCCCGCAGCCGCGCGTTTCGTATCAGACCGATCGCGGGCTCGACCTCGTGCGCTGGGGCTCTCTCGGCAGCGTGAGCTTCGAACCTCACCCGGATCATCGATTCACGTTGCTCGGTTTCCGCAGCCAGCTTTCCGACAATTCGACGCAAACCTTCAACGGCACGCTCGACGATGGCACGCTCGCGCATGCCACGCGCCTGAGCTTCACAGCGAGAGCGCTCGACCTCGTACAGCTCAGCGGCGATCACAAACTCAAGGACCTGGGCAACGCGCAGCTCAACTGGTTCGGTGCGCTGGGATTCGCGCGACGAGACGAGCCGGACACGCGCGACGTCGTGTACAGCAAACAGGTGAACTCGGAAGGTCCCTGGGCATACTACGGCAGCGTCGATAGCGGCCGTCACTTTTGGTCCGAGCAGAACGAGCGCTCGACGGTAGCCGGTCTGAACTGGACCCAGCCCGTGGCCCGCGACGAGTCGGCGAAGCTGATGTTCGGAGGTCTGCTCAACCTGAAGAAGCGTGACTTCGAAGCGCGACGTTTCTCGTTCGACAACGTCGACCCCGCCGACGTGAGCCCGCTCAAGACCTGCGAAGGCCGGGTGCCGGCGCTGAACTGCCCGGACAAGCTGTTTCTGCCGGAGAACATCGGCCCGGTCCTGGGCCTGGTCGAAAA
>DATHEN010000756.1:0-5569 GCA_035318565.1 Polyangiaceae bacterium | reverse complement strand
CCCCCGCATGCTCCCCTATCATGGCGAGAAAGTGGACGACCTTGCCAAGTCGCGGTTCAACCTGGCCTGGGTCCCCGACCTGCAGGACGTAGCCCTCATGTCCACACTGCAGCAGCGCGGGCTGCGGGCGGTGGCCCGCATCGCCATCAGCGATTTGCTGCCGCCGGCCCTGAGCGCGTTGACGCGCGGTGCCGAACCGATTTTGAACCCGCTCGATGTTGCGGCCCGGCGTGCGTTCGCAGCGCTGCTGAGCGCCGGCGACTGGCCAGACGATCTGATCGCACGCATCAGTGCGCGGGCTGACGGCTGTCCGCTCGCGCAGCGCGAAGCCATGGCCGCCGCTCTCGACGGCGGCGAGTTGATCTGGACGGACCAGGGCTGTACGGCGCGCGTCGCGCGGGACGTTCCCGGGCCGCAGGCGGCCGCGCATTGGCTCGCCAAGCGTTTGCGGCTGCTGCGAGAGCGACCGAAGCAGCTGCTCGAGTTGCTCGCGCTCCTCGGGGGCCGTGCCACGCTCGTCGATCTGTCGCAGTTGCTCGACGAACGCGACACACCCGCGCGCGAGCTTCAAAATCTGGTTGCGGAGCTCGAGAGCCGGCACTGGTTGAAGCGCACGCCGCAAGACATTCTCCTGTCGAGCCGAACGCTGCGCCAGGTGGTCATCGATGCCATGGACGTGGGACGTCGCATCAGCCGTCACAATGACGTATCCCGCCTGCTCGAAGCGAGTGGTCGGCCACTGTCGCTCGCGAGTGCCGCGCTGCACGCCGTGCTCGGCGGGCAACGCGGACACGCGGCGGACTTGGCGCGCCGCGCCGCGCTCGCGGCTGGCTCTTCGGGCCTGATTGCGACGGCCAGCGCACTCTCTCAGTTCGCTGCCCGCAGCGATCGCTCGATCTTGGCGCGTCGCGGGCTGTGTGGATCGTTCACCTGGGAGGCCCCGCCGCCCTCGCTGCGGCCCCCGCCTCCAGACGCCGAAGAAGTCGACGAAGCCGAGCTGACCGAGGACCTGGACGACGCGGACGACGTGCTCGAACCCGTCGAAGCGGCCGGCGCAGCCGCACCACCCCCGCCAGAGCCGTCGCAATCGGCGCCGAGGAGCCCGCCGCCTTTGCCGCCGCGCGCGCCTCCGTCGAGCAGCGCGACAAGCAATTCGTCGAAGCCGCCCCAGCCGCCCAGCATGGTCGCCGCGCTCAGAACCGGACGGCAGGATTCGGAGCCGAGTCGGGCCGCCATAGCCGCTCAAGCTCTGAAGGATCGGGATTGGGAGGGCGTCGAGCGCATGGTCGAGGAGCTGCGAACGGATCATGACAATTCACTGGCCGCCGATCGCCTGGAAGCCATGGCCGAGCTGTCTCGTGGAGAGACGGCGCGCGCGCTCCGCCTGCTGCGTCAGGTGAAGGATCGCGCCATTGCGGCCGACGCCAGCACCCGTTCGCGGGCAGCGCTGGCGCTCGGGGTAGCGCTGGCTTCGGCAGGGCGCACGAGCGAAGCGCTGCTGGAAGCACTGGAAGCGCTGGCCAGGGCGCGTGAATGTCAGGACGCCACCGGCGCGCGAGCCTGCGCGCATTTTCTGGCGCAGATCAACGAACAGGCCGGGCAGGAAGCGGCCGCCGGGCACTGGGCCGCGCTCGCCCAAGACAGCGCTGCGGCACCTGAAGCTTAGTGGCAGCGATTCAGTGCGCGCCATCCGCGGGTGGCTGCGGCGAATCAGCCCAGGCCTCGCGCAAGATCGTGGCGACCGCTTCGTAGAGAAGCTCCGGGATCTCGTCGCCGACCTCGAGCTCTGAAAGTGCGCGCGCCACGGGCACGTCTCGGATCACGGGCACACCGTACGCATGCGCCGCTTCGATCATGCGGCGCGCGAGATCTCCCGCGCCTTGCGCCACCACGCGCGGCGCTTCGTCCGCTTCTTCGACGTAATGCAGCGCCACGGCCAGGTGCGTAGGGTTCACGATCAATACCGTGGCTTGCCGCACGCTGGCGATCATTACGCCGGCCAGGGCTTCCTGATGCGCGCGCCGGCGGGCGGCCTTGATTTCCGGATCGCCCTCGCTTTCGCGGTGCTCTCGCTTCACTTCGTCGCGGCTCATGCGGTGGCGTTTGCGCCACGCGTAACGCGTTGCCAGGACGTCCAGCACCGCGAGCGCGAGCCCGATGAGCGCGGCGAACCAGGCGACGCGGCTCGCGAGCCGGAGAGCGAGCGACGTGGCGAGCGGCAAATCGCCGATCACGCCCGCGAACTCCGCGCCATGGTCATGGAAAAGTCGAATCGCGTAGCCGAGGATCAGCGTTGCTGCGAGCAGCGCACGCACGATGGAAAGGCCGCGCTGTGTGTTCCACAAGCCGCGCAGGCCGGTGAGGGGATTGAGCCGTGTCGCATCCGGGGCCACCCGCTTGAAGGCGACGAAACCGCCGCTCTGCACCGCTCCGAAGGCCGCGCTCGCCATGGCTGCAGCCACCAGAAGCGGCGCGCTGAGCAGCAACACTTCCAGGGCTGCGCCGAGCGCTGACAGGCGAACGCCGCCGAGCGCGCTCTGCAGGTGAGCAGCACAGCGCGCTGCCGTGGCCGTGAGCGCCGCAGGGACGAGGGCCAGCGCCGCGCAGAAGCCTACGGCCTGCACGAGCGCCGCCGATACCGGGCTGTCCCCCTGTTCGCGCGCCTTTTGCAGGCGCCGTGGTGTCGGCTCCTCGGTTTTTTCGGCCATCTCTGCTTCAGAAGCCGAGAATCGGTATCCCGCGCCCGCCGGTTGCGCGCCAGGTGTTGGCGCTCTGCTGGATCACCGGCGTGCGGATCACCGGCGGCGGGTGCGTGCGTTCGAAGCCGAACACGATGTCCGCGGGGGTCAAGCGATCCATTCCGGAAAAGAACTGCATGGTGAGCAGCGCTCCGCCTTCGTTCCAGCGGTAATCCTGACGCTTGGCGCCGGCGGCGAGCAGGTTGTTCGTGCCGGCCACGTCTGCGGCCAGCTCGTTCGGCTGATTGAAGATGGGCACGGCTCCCGCCAGCACACGGCCGATTTCCGCGCCGGCCACCGCGCCCGATCCCGTGCAGGGCAAATGACCGAGATAGTGATGCGCCAGCTCGTGACCGAGCACGAATGCGATCTGCTCATCCAGCAGTTGGTGTTGTCGCAGCACCTTTCGGCCGTCGCTGCGTTGAACCGGGTCGTAGAAGTTGGCCGGCGGCCTGGCGACGGGCTGCCCGGGCCGTTGATTGCGCGCGATGAAATCGATGTATTCGTCGAGCTTGCGCGTGCCGAACACCTCGTCATTGGCCCGTGATTGCGCGAGGTTGGCTTGAATCTCCAGAAGCCCGTCACTGACCGCCATCAGCGCCTTGCCGTCGCGGGTGCAGGCCGCGAACGCATTCACTTCGCCCACCTCGTCGTCAACGACGAGCGGCACCGTCTGCACTCGTTGTTGTTGATTGCCGGCGAGTGAGCCCACCAGATCGCGAATCACGATCTGCGCGCGGCTACGCAGAAACGGAACGTTCACGTCGTTTATGGGATCGAAAGCCACTGGCGGTAGGGCGGCGCTCGCAGGTTGAGCCGCTGGCGGTTGCGCCGGCGCGGGTTGTTGCGGCGCTCCCGGATATTGCTGCTGTGGATAAGGCTGTTGTGGATAGGGCTGCTGCTGCGGCCCGTACGCCTGAGGCGGGCCTGGATAGTATCCAGGTGGAGGCTGCTGGGGCGATTGCGCGCTCCGGCCCGACCCGTATTCGCACCCCCACACGAGCGCGACTGCTGCTGCCAGCAATGAAACGCCCTTCACACGAGCTCGCTCAAGACCCATGATGCCGCCATCATAGCAGGAAGTCTGAACCCAGCCGGGCGCGCCTTTGGGCTCCAATCCACCGAATTGCTTGCTTCTTCAGCGGGCGCGGGCAGTGGGTCATGGAGTTAGTCCAAGCCGTCCCCCGACGCCTGCGCAAGGTGCAGGAGCGGTTCGTCGAGGGCAACCGCGTCACATTGTTGCGCGACGCGGTGCAGGCCTTCCCCGCCATGCTCGAGGCCATTGCCGGCGCTCGCCGGCAGGTGCTGCTCGAAATGTACTGGTTCGACTCCGATCGCGCCGGCCGGCGCTTCACGAAGGCGCTGCTGGAAGCGCGCGGGCGCGGGCTGGAGGTGGCGCTCATCTACGATTCACTGGGCTCGTGGGAAGCCGATCCGGCAATGTTTTCCGAGCTGAAGCAGGCAGGCGTGCACGTCATCGAGTTCAACCCGATGATGCCGTGGAAGCGGCGCTTCCGGCTGGCGCGTTTGAGCTTGCGGGATCACAGGAAGATCCTGGTCGTGGACGGGGAAAAGGGGTTCACGGGCGGCGTCAATCTGGCGGACGTATGGCTGCCCGAAGAAGAGGAAGGGCAGGGCTGGCGCGACGACATGATCTGCGTGCAAGGGCCGGCCGTCGGCGGGCTCATGAATTTGTTTCAGCGCACCTGGCGGCGGGAAGGCGGCGCTCCGCTCACCGCGCTGCCACGAGTTTCGGGTTCCGGCCGGCTCGGCGATCAGCGCGTGCAGGTGCTCGGCGAACATTACGCGCTCAGGCGCCGCGAGATCACCAGCGCGTACTTGCTCAATATCTACCGCGCGCGCAGCCGCGTCTGGATCACCAACTCGTATTTCGTGCCCGACCCGACGGTGACGCGCGCGCTCAAACGCGCGGCGAGGCGCGGAGTGGACGTGCGCGTCATCCTCCCGGCTTTCAGCGACGTCGAGATCGTTCGGCACGCGAGCCGCGCGATGTGGGGCGGTTTGCTGCGGAGCGGTGTGCGCATTTTCGAGTTTTACCGCAGCATCCTGCATTCGAAGTCCGCCGTTATCGACGGCACCTGGAGCACGATCGGCAGCTTCAACATGGACTACCGCTCGCTGCGCGCGAACTTGGAGGTCAACGTGGCGGTGCAGGACACCGGCTTCGGCACGGTCATGGAGGAATCGTTTCGCCGCGATCTGGAGCACTGCCGCGAGGTGGACGCTCACGAGTTCAAGTTCCGCCCGCTCGGCAATCGGCTGCTCGAGACCATCTTGTACCGTTTTCGCAAGTTTCTTTGAGCCTGCTCTCGGCCCGGGTGAGCGCTTTGGGCGCGATATTGCACAAAAGTGCCGGCCTGCTCGCCTGCTGCCGGCGTGGCGTTAGAATAGCGAAGTCGTGAAGCTGACCCGCAGTGACCTGATCGCCCTGGCGCGGAAATACGAAATCCTCGCGGAGCTACGCCGCGCGCAGTACCACATGTCCTTCGTAGAGGCGCGTGCGCCGTTGCGCCGTCTGGCGCGCGAGTTTCCTGGTGCGCTGCGTGAGCTCGATCTGCTTCCGCTAGACGAAATCGATCGCCGGGCGGACGCGCTGCGCGCTGCGGCGCAGACCGGCGAAACCGCGCCTTGGATGGAATGGCTGCACGAGTATCACAGCCGCTTGCGCTTGGCCCTTTCCGTCAAACGACAGCTCCCTGGTCGCCGCGCGCTCGACGACGGCACGGCGCGCCAGATGGCCGAAACTCTGGGGGCCGAACACGGCTGCGTGTGCGACGCGGCCTTCGTGCAAGCCGTGCTGCGTCCCCCCC
>DATHEN010000755.1:0-4057 GCA_035318565.1 Polyangiaceae bacterium | reverse complement strand
TGTTCGAGCAAGATCTCACGGAATGCGCGCGGTGCTCGGGCTCCGCGCGGCGTGCTGAGCTCATTCAGCCACAGGTGGTCGAGCAGTGGGCCCGCCTGCCCCGGGATCACGCTCAGCTGTTTGTTCGCCTGAAAGGGCTTCACGATGTGCTCGGGAATCACCGCGGCCCCGCTGCCGCGCAGCACGAGCTCGAGCGCCAGGTCGCTGCTGGCTGCCCAGACTCGAATGCGTTCGCGCGCCACGCGCCGGCCGGGAAAATGGTGGCGCGTCCAGCGATCGATCACCGGATCGCTCTGGTAGTAGTCGATGATGTCGAGCTCCGCGATGCGCGCGAAGTCGCGGGGTACGCGGCCACCCCGCTTCATCACCAAGACGAGCGGGCCGGCTTTGATCCTCTGCGAGCGGATGCGTGAGGCCTGCACACCCGTGGGCTCGAGCGAAAGGCTCATGTCGAGCCGGCCCGCGAGCAGCTGCTCGATCAGCCACGCTTGCGGCCCGTACGCGACGCGCACGCTGGCGCCCGCGTACCTGCGAGTGAATGCGTCCAGTACGCCGGCCAACTGAAAGCGCGAGAAGCCGAGGAACAGTCCGAGCCGCACGGGGCCGCGCACTTCGCGGCCCAAGCCGAGCAGTTCCTCGAGCGTGCCGCTCAGGCGATCGTGCAGGTCGCGCACCGCCCGCTGCAGCAATCGGCCCTCGTGCGTGAGCACCAGGGCTTTGCCGATGCGATGAAACAGCGTCACGCCGAGCTCGCCCTCCAGCGCACGCAAACTGTGGCTGACGGCCGAGCGAGTCAGCGCGAGCCGCTGGGACGCGAGCGTCACGCTGCCGGCGTCGGCGATCGCGAGGAACGTGAGCAGTTTGTTCAGATCGAGATTGTCCAATCTCATTTGACAAAACGAGTCCGATGTTTCACTTTACTTGTCAAGGCGATCGGCCCCAGCGTCTCGGCCATGCACGAGTACCGAACGCGCCTCGCCGAAACGGATCCGGAGGTGCACGAGGCCCTACGCGGTGAAGAGCAGCGCCAACGCCGTGGTATCGAGCTGATCGCGTCCGAGAACTACACCTATCCAGAAGTGCTCGCGACGCTCGGCTCGGTGCTGACGAACAAATACGCAGAAGGTTATCCGGGCCGCCGCTACTACGGCGGGCAGGAGTTTACCGATCGCATCGAGGAGCTCGCACGCGCCCGAGCGTGCCAGCTGTTCCGCTGCGAACATGCCAACGTGCAGCCGCTCTCCGGATCACCCATGAACCAGGCCGTGTATCTCGCGTTCATGAGACCGGGCGATACGATCGTGGGCATGGACCTTTCGCACGGCGGGCACCTCACGCACGGCGCGCCCGTTTCGCACATGGGGAGGCTATTCAATTTCGTACGTTACAAGTCGCTCCCCGAAGAGCGCGGTCGTATCGACTTCGACACGCTGCGCAAGTTGGTGCGACTGGTGCGTCCGAGAATTCTGCTCTGCGGTTACACGTCGTACCCGCGTGATCTGGATTACGCGGCATTTCAGAGCATCGCGGACGAGGTCGGCGCGCTGACCATGGCGGACATCTCGCACATCGGCGGCCTGGTAGCGGCCGGCGTCCTGCAAAACCCTTTCGACCATGGCTTCGACGTGGTGACCACGACCACGCACAAGAGTCTGCGGGGACCCCGCGCGGGCATGGTGCTGTGTAAGGCGCGCCACGCCAGTCTGATCGACAAATCCGTGTTCCCCGGCCTGCAGGGCGGACCGCACATGAACGTCATCGCCGGCATCGCGGTCACCCTCAAGAAGGCGACGGAACCCGGCTTTCGGCGTCATGCCGAGCAAGTACTCGAGAACGCCCAAGCGCTGGCGGCGGTGCTGCTCGAGCGCGGCTCGAAGCTGGTCAGTGGAGGGACGGACAATCACATGCTGGTGCTCGACACCGTCAAGAGTTTCGGGATCGACGGGCGTGTGGCGGAAGCGGTTCTGGATCGGGTGGGCATCACGGTGAGCAAGCAGGTGATTCCAGACGATCCCAACCCACCGCTCCGCCCGAGCGGCATTCGTATCGGCACTCCGGCCGCCACCACCCGCGGCATGCAACGAGCGGACATGGAGCGTCTCGGGCTCTGGATCGGTGAGGCATTGTCTGATCCCGACTCGGCTGCGATGATCGAGCGCATTCAGCGCGACGTGGTGGCGCTGTGCGAGCGGTTTCCCGTACCCGGCATCGCCTAAACCGACTCGACCTCGAAGCACTTTTCCGGCAGCGGCCGCACCAGGAACACTGCATCGAAGCCTTCTGCGAAGCTCGGCGCTTCCAGGCGCTTGGCGGTGGCGAAGATCGCCACGGGGGCGACCCGTGCGCGTCCCAGCCGGTCCGCGTTGCGCGCCACGCACTCGCCGAGCGAGCAGACGAAGAAGTACGCCGCCACATGCGCGTTGCGAGCGCGCGCAACCCCAATGAGAACGGCGCGTTCCTCGCGCGAAGCGTTGGTGTTGTCGATCACCACGGACTCGTCCGCGTCCAGTGCCTGCTCGAGGAGCGCCACCTGCCGTAGCGCGGGGCGCCGGTCGTTGCGCAGCAGATCCTTGCTAACCAGGCGATGCGTAGCGGCGAAGCGGCTCTCGTAGAACGTGCTCTTGCCGGCTCCGGGCACACCGATCAGCAGCACGACTTCAGGCATCGGGCGTCTTGGTCCTGCGTTGCCGCGTGAGCTTCGCTGGGCGCGGTCCATGACGGATCGCGCCCGCAATCGGCGCGTAGGCGAGCTCACTTCCGGCCTGTACCGCCCGCAGCAAGAGCCCGCCGCGGCTCATGTCACCCCGCCCCACGAAGTCTGGAGGAAAGAGCAAACGCTCGCCAAAGACCTCCAGCAGCGGCCGCACGTACTTGTCCGAAGCCACGCTGCCCAGCAGCACGAAGCGTGCGCTTTCGCCCAAGGCTTGCTCGAGTGCTCGCGCGTGATTCAGGAGCGGCTCGACGAAACACGGGTTACGAGCATCGATGTCGACTCCCGACCACGTCTGCAGGCGCTCGAGCGTCACAGGCTCGTACAGAAAGCGCAAACCCTCGACCGGGGTGATGACGAGGCCGGCGCCCATGCCCTCCGGCGCGCTGCCGAAGTGTTCCGCGTAGGCTTTCTTGCCGCGGAAGTAGAGCGCGCTCAAGAAGCTGTACACGTCACCCAGGAGCGCGCCCTCGCTCGTACGCAGCTGGCGTGCGAGCGGGAGCTTCGCCTGGGGAGCGAAGACGAGCTTCGCTCGCTCACCCGAGAGCCGGGCCGGCGAGAGTAGGAAGATCGTGAAAGGCTTGGCTTTGGCGATGGCACCCGTGATTTAGCAGCTCTCGGCGCCGAGGCACCACGCTGGGCGAATTGACAGGCACACGCTGTAGTGGCAGTAATACTGTCATCATGGCAGTTACACTGTCAGACGCGCGTTCGAACCTGGTCCGCGAGCGGGTCCTCGAAGCCATGGCCGAGCTGCTCGATCGCGGTGAGGACTTGACGTTCAGCAGCGTCGCGAAGACCGCGGGCGTGCCGGAGCGCACGCTGTATCGTCACTTTCCCACCCGTCAGGCGCTGCTAGACGCCGCCTTCGCCTGGGGCAACCAGCGCATCGGCTTCGACGGCCAGCTTCCGACCGATGCCGCGGCGCTGGCTCGGCTCACGCGCCGCGTGTTCCCGGGCTTCGATGGCATCGCGCCCGTGATCCGGCTCTTGCTTGCCGCTCCAGAGGGACGCGTCGCGCGGCTCGCCAACAAGACCGCCCGCCAGCGCACGGCACTCGCCCTGGTCGCGCACGAGGCCCCCGGCCTCGATCGCACGTCGACTCGGCGTATCGCCGCGATGTTGCAGCTGCTCACGGCGGCCGCCACTTGGCATGCCCTGAGTGAGTATTGGGACATGGACGGCGCGGAGGCCGCCGAAGCCAGCGTGCTGGCGGCCGAGCTCATTCTGGAAGGAACGCGTGCGCGCCAGAGCAAGAAGCCCAGGGCGCGCAAGCGAGCCGCGGGCCGCCGGCCCCGAACCAAGGAGACGTTTGCGTGAAACTCCTCAATGGCATCAATCACGTCG
>DATHEN010000754.1:0-5446 GCA_035318565.1 Polyangiaceae bacterium | reverse complement strand
AAGCGACAACGGAGCGCCTCCAATGCCGGAGGCGTGCCGATGGATTCAAGTGCGCGCCGGGCCGCCTGAGCTGGAGTCGAAGTGTCATCAAACCAGGCCTCGGGAATGGGCGCTTCGTCGGTCAGGTGATGAGCGATTCGTGGCACCGCCGAGGCGACGTTGAGTAAACCGAGTGTTTCGATTGCCGATCGCCGAACAACCGCTTCGGGCGCGGACAAACTTTCGATGAGAGCTTGCGCCGCCAGTCCGTGTTCGTCGTCTCCAATTTGGGAGATGGCAATCATGGCCCACAACCTCGCGATCAAGCCTGTCGTCGGGTCGCTCATGACGGCGACTAGTGCCGGGCGCGACCCATCGGGATCCTGGATGAGCGTCGCTATGGTCTCGATTCGAGCGAGAACGTCAGGAGCAGATAGCGTCGTCGCGAGGTCGCTTGTCATCATGTTCCGTGAAGGACAGCGGGCGTCTTGCGTCTCTTTCTGGTCCGCCCAACGTATAATGGACTGACATAGTCGTCCACACGCCACACCCGCCTAATCAAAGCGGGAACCTCAGTATCGCCGCTGAATTCCCACTCTCGCCGTGTTCGACAGGTCTGTCTAACATGCGAAGAGCTGTTCCGGCTTTGTCGGCGGTCGTGTGGGTGTACGGGCTACCCGTGTTCCGCGTCAGCTTCGGATTGCCGCATACCTACGGTGAGCAATCTGCAAATTGTGCCGTACCGGCTACTTCACGCATGGGCCGATGCGCCACATCACGCTCGATCACGCTCTTTCCGTAGATGTCCGTGATGCGAAACGTGTAGGGGCCTCGTCCCATGGGGTGGACGAAGTAGTTGTAGATGTCACGCCCGGCGCTGACGAAGTCACCCTGTTCCCTCAGATACTCCAGCGATCTTACAGCGTGGCGGTGGTTTCTGACCTGCACCGCGGTGCGGAGCGGCGTGCTGCCCCTTCTGAAGTGGTACGTCATCGGCGCGGCGGTCGCGCAGGGCACGTAGCTCCACGTCACGGACACACGGCCCTTGCTGCGCTCGGCGATGGCGTCGAACGCAGACGCATTCACGTCGATGTCCCCGGACCGGCAGTGCACGCAGCGGTCGACGACACGAGCCGTCACCGCACCACGCGGTCCCAGGATACGCACGCAAGCGCCGCAGCTCGCGCTTGCCGCGTACTCGGCAGCACCAAGCGCTGCAACGCCCGCGTCCCCTCGCTTACGACCGATGCCACATGAACCGACTCCACTTCCGAAGTTGTAGAAGGTGGCATTGCCGGTGTAGCGCTCGCTGGCCGCGCAGACTGGAAGCTCGGCCGCCCCAGCGTCGGCAGAGGCCGCGCAGACCGCCTCTCCCGGGAACACGGCGGCTCCGCAAACCGCGAGTACGATACTAAAGCGACGCGAGCTCACCGCTCCCGAATCCAGAGCGCCAGCAGGTGCGCCGCAATATCGATCGCGCTAGCGGTCGAGCTGGTCATGGTTTCTTCGGCGATTCCTCGCCGGATCGCCGCTGGGCCGGAGCCGACGCGCAACGACAGCAAGCGTTCATCGTACACGGCGTCCGGCGCGAGCGCGCGCAGGCGCCGAACCGTCGTCAGAAAATTCTGCATGCTCGATGGCCCGAGCTCGGATCCGAGCGCGCTGTAATTCGTGGAGCGCTCGCGCAAAATCCACGGCGTCTCCCCGCTCGCCCGAAACACGTACAGGACCGGCTCGCTTTCGGCGCTCGAAGAATGCTCCTCGCGTTTCACGCTCTTCGACACCATCAAGCCGCCTGTGGCCAGGGTGCGCCCGAGGCTGAAACTCTTCGTCTTGACCTCGGCGCGCGTGTCCGTGCGCGTGCGGTGCAGCGCGCGAAGCAGGCAGAGCACGTCCGACGCGGGCAAACGCGCCGCTGGCGGTCCCTCGAGCGCCACGCTGTCGGAGTCGAGCCGAAAGTGCCGCATACTTATCATACGCTCGCTGGGGAGCACGGCTCCGCCGTCGAGCAAGACGGCTCCGTGCTTTCGGGCTCGTACCTGCGCCAGGGTTTGCGCCGCGAGGCCTCGGTCCGCGGTCATGAGGACGTTCGCCGGCGAGCCTGCGCTCAAGCGCAGCCGGTGCTCGTACGCCGTACCTCCCAAGCTGCCGGCCAGCGCCTGCGCTTCGACCTCGGGGGCCGTGGCGAGCTCGACGATCGAGACGATGAACATGTACGCCTACGCTAGCGGAAATCGGCGCTGCGCGTGATTCTCCCGAATTTCGGAAGAGTGTCTCCGCTTTACGGCTCTTGTTCGGACGGGGCAGAGGCCGAATGTTTTCCCCGTACGGAGATCCACCATGAAGAACACCGCCACGCAGCACACGCTGTCTCGCCGCCGCTTCGCGAAGACGGTGAGCGAGGGAACGCTGATTGTGGGATTCAACGCCGCGATCGGATCGTGGGTGACCAACGCCTGCGCCCGATCGGCAGCGCCTTTTCATGCACTGCCACGGCTCGACGGAACGCTACTCCTGGATGAAAGCTCGCGCCTGACGTACGCGCAAGACTACGGACAGATCATTCACGAACGCCCGCTGGCGGTGCTCTTGCCGGGATCGGTCGAAGACATCCTGCGCATGCTGCGCTTTGCGCGTTACCACGGGCTCAGGATCGCGGCGCGCGGGCAGGGCCACCAGCCGTTTGGTCAGGCTCAGGTCGAAGGCGGAATCGTGATCGACATGCGTGCGCTCGGGAAGATTCGCGCCATCTCCGACGAGCGCGTGGACGTGGATGCCGGAGCGGACTGGCGAGCTGTCGTGCACGCGGCGTCGCGCCACGGGCGCACGCCACCGGTACTCCCGGCCTATCTCGGGTTGACGGTCGGCGGCACCTTGTCGATCGGCGGAATCGGAGTCACGAGCTTTCGGCACGGGGCTCAGATCGACCACGTACTCGAGCTGCAGGTGGTCACGGGAGATGGCCGAGTGCTCAGCTGCTCGGAGCGAAAGCACCCCGACTTGTTCGAAGCGGCGCTCGCGGGTCAAGGTCAGTGCGGCATCATCACGCGCGCCGTGCTGCGCCTCGTTCCGGCGCAGCCGATGATTCGGGAGTACCTGCTACCGTATGCGGCTCTGGCCCCGCTGCTCGAGGACGAGCTTTCGCTCGCCGAGGACGATCGCTTCGACGGTGCCGTCGCCTTGATCGACCCGTCCCCCGCAGCTGGGTCGTTCGCGCTCAGCGCGATTCGCCAGTTCACTCCACCTCACGTCCCGGACGATGCAGCGCTGACCCGGGGGCTGCGAGCGCTTGCTGGCGCGCAGCAGATTCGAGACGTGAGTTATCTCGAGTACGTGGACGCAATTCCAAGCGTGCCCTTCACGAGCTCGCGCGCCGATCTCGGTCTGTTCGTTCCGGGATCGGCGGCCGCGCAGTTCTTGGGAAACGTGCTTCCGCGACTCAATCCGCAGGAGCTCGGTATGGCGCTCGCGATGCGCGTCTTTTTCTGGAAGCGCCGCCCGTTTACACGGCCGTTGTTTCGCATTCCGAAAGAAGAAACTTTCATGTACATGGCGCTCTTGCGCCCGGAAACGTCGGATCGCGACGTCCTCGCGCGCATGCTGGCCGGCAACCGGGCTCTGTTCGAGCAGAATCGCGCTCTCGGCGGCACGCTCTATCCGTTCAGTGCGCTCGAGCTCCGTCCCTCGGACTGGAACCAACAGTACGGCAACGCCGGTCCCGCATTGGCCGCCGCAAAAAGTCGCTACGACCCCGGCAACGTTTTTGCATCCGGCCCCGGCACGCTCAGGGCGAAGCACTGACCGGTGAAGCGAGGGGCGCCCGCGCGCCTTAGATCCACATTCGGAACATCTGGGAAAACCAGGAGGACGAACGTGGATCGTTTGGAGGACCTCGAGGCCTTCGTTGTCATCGTCGACAAGGGCAGCCAGACCGCTGCCGCCAAGCACTTGAGCCGCTCGCTGCAGGCGATTTCGCGTTCGCTCAGCGCGCTGGAACGCAGCGTCGGCACCGAGCTCGTGCGGCGTAGCACGCGCAGCTCGGGCCCGACCGAAGCCGGGCTCGCGTTCTATCACCGCATCAAGCCGGCTCTGCATGAGATCAGCCACGCCAAGCTCGAGATCGCGAACACGGGTCGCGAACCCTCGGGCATGCTCCGAATCGCGGCCCCGGTGAGGTTTGCGTCAGTCTTCCTGGTGCCCGTCGTGTGTGACTTCATCAAACGCTATCCAAAGATGGAGGTGGATCTGCACGCCTCCGACAACAGCGTGAACGTTCACGAGGATGGCCTGGATCTGGCAGTGCGGATCCGGATGCTCCCCGACTCGAGCTTGAAGGCTCGGCGCCTGGGCGAGCTGCGCGTGGTCGCGTACGGCGCTCCAACTTACTTCACCGAGCACGGCCGCCCCAAGCATCCTGCGGAGCTCGTGCAGCACCAGTGCGTGATTCGCAGCCCCGATCCCAACGCCGAGCACTGGCCATTTCGCGTGCGCGGGCGGCGCACCACCGTCCGCGTGCGCGGGCGCTTCAGAACCGACGACACGCTGGCTTCACAAGCGGCCGTGGTCCAGGGACTCGGCATCGGCATGGCGCCGCTCTGGCAAATTCGCCACTTGGTGGACGAGGGTCGCGCTCAGATCATCCTGGAGGATTTCGAAATCGCGAAGCTGCCGATTTTTGCCGTTTCTCCGGCGAAAATGCCGATCGAAAAGACGCGTTTGTTCACCGAATTGCTGGCGGCACAGCTGAAACGCGCGCGTTTGTAGATCGACGGCGGCTACGTCGTTTCTAAGCGGGCACGGCAGAGCTCGCCGATCGCCGCCGCGAAGTCCTTTGCCGTCACCGCACGCGGCGCTGCCTCGCCCATGCTCTTGAACTGCCAGACGAGCGCAGGCGTCACATCGGCGAATACTTTGAGTGGGAACGAGGGTCGCGATGTCGCAAGCAGAAGGGAGAGCACGCTGCGCTTCGCTGACGCCACAAAGCCTTCGCCAAACAAGACATGAGCGGAGGCCCGGATGTGGGACTCGAACGCTTCGCAGTCACGCTGAATTTTGGCTCGCGCCTCGTCGCTCGGGGGTTTGGCGCGACTGGAAATCACGAACAGCACACCCACGCCGGTGGGCCGTTCTCGAGCAAGGTCGCTAATGGTGCGGCTTATTCGTCGAGGTACGGAAGCGTCGGGGTCGCATCCTCGATGGTGAACAGAAGGCTCTCGCAGATGCCCATACAGCGCTCGGGGTCCTCGTACACGATGCGCATCGGCGCAGCGCCGACCGCTTGGGGATCCAACTGCCGTGTACCGTGGGCCGGCGTACCCTGCTGCGGCATTCCGAAAGTCTAAGCATTCAAAGACGCTTCAGGAACGCCATCAGATCGTCCTTCTGCTGGGGGCTCAGTCCTTCGGGGCGCCCACCCGGTGTTTCGGGCGGACTTGCCGGAAGCGCGAGCGGCTGCAGGAAGAGCAGA
>DATHEN010000753.1:0-7312 GCA_035318565.1 Polyangiaceae bacterium | reverse complement strand
CCAGGTGGTATGCTCAATCTACATCACGGGCATGCGCGTTGCTGTGTGCGTCGCGTCGCTCTCTGTCTGCGCTCGCGGTTGCACGCGGGGTGCAGACGCGCCCGTTCCAGTGGGCGCCTATCCAAGAACCCCGACACGGCTCAGCGGTCTTCGCTGCCTACCACGAGCCGAGGACGTAGCCTCGTAGCGAGAGTAGCGCGCCCAGGGGCGGCGCGCGGTACTGTTCGCCCAAGCCGGCAACGGCGTAATCGTAACGGCGGAGGGGAACGAGCGCGGCAGCGCCGAGCTCCCAGCCAACGGGGCCCGACAGGCGCGAGAGCGTGAGCTCGATCGGGATCGCGAGCGAGGGTTTGCTGTGTGCGACGTTGCGTGTGTAGCCGGTGCCTGCTGCGCTGACCCGACCGATGAACGCGCCCGAACAAGCATTGAGCTCGAGCGCCGACTGCCACACTGCAAAGCAGCCGCGCACCGTTCCGCTGGCGAGCGATGCGCGGACCGTTCCGGGAGCGAAGTCGGACTCGTGCGGCGGAATCCAGAGCGCACCCACGCTCGTGCGCAAGCGATTCACCCGCAGTCCCACGTCCCCGAGCAGCATGGGTGCGAGCGGACGCAGGACGCCGAGCGCAGCGGCTCCTCCGACCGAAAGAGTCACGTCCCGGAGCGATGACGCAGCGGCATTGCGCTGCACGGGCGCCGCCGCGCGCGGCAACGGGCTATCAGTCGGTGGCGGCGCGGTTGGCTTATCTTCCGTCGCTTCTTCCGTGTCGAGCTCCGCGTGCGAGTCCAGGAGAAGCGCGAGTGTGACGGCCGTCGCCTTCGCGAGCGGCGTGCAGGTCTTTGCTCCGGCGTGCAGCTGGCGCGCGCCGCGGCCCGAGCTCGGACGGATGATGGCCGAGAAGCGCGCTCGATGACGAGTGAAGCGCACGCGGTAGGCGCGATCCGTTGGAGCGGCTGCGTCTCCGCGAATGGCGTGGATGCGTGCTGCGAGTTGCGCCGCGTCCGGGCAGTCCTCGGCGCCTGGCCCGCGCTGGACGTCGAGCGGCAACTCGGGCTGGGCGATGGCACGTCCCGTCGCGGCGCAGCAGAAAAAAACTGCCAGAGCGGACCGGTGCCAACTCATTTCGAGCGGCAGCCTACACCGCTTGCGTGTGTCTACCGACCCTCCTTGCGACGAGAAAATGTGATCGCGCGCGCCTCGTGTCTCCACTCAGTCTTCGCACGGGAGATCGAACGCACCGGCAGGTCCGGTGCTCGGTGGACCGGGCCAATGATAGGATTCGGGACCGGCCCGAGTGAGCATATCCGAAGCACAGTTTCGCGCCTTGCATGATGCGCACTTCGACTTCGTCTGGCGCTGCCTGCGGCGCCTCGGCGTGCGTGAGCCGGACGTGCTCGATCTGACGCAGAAGGTCTTTTTGACCGCGTACTTCAAGCATGGCGAGTTCGAGCGACGTTCGGCGATCACGACTTGGCTGTTCGGGATTTGCCAGCGCGTGGCGAGCGACTACCGCCGCTCGGCGCCGATCCGGCGCGAGATCGCCACCGACGCAGCGGAGCTCGACGCCTATGCGGCGGCGCCCGACGAACTCGCGGCGGGAGTCGAGGCCAAACAGCGCGCGCGCTTGGCCCAAGCCATTCTCGAAAAGCTGCCCGAGCCGCAGCGTGCCGTGTTCGTGCTGTTCGAGCTGGAAGAGATGTCGGGCGAGGAAATCGCCAAGCTACTCGACATTTCGCTCGGCACGATGCGATCGCGGCTGCGCCTCGCGCGCGAAGCGTTTCGACGCGAAGTGCGACGCCTTTCGGCGATCACAGCAAAGGAGGCCGTATGAGCGGGGATCCCGAGCGATTGCTCAGCGCGAGCAGTGACGCCGACGAGCTCGAACGGGAGCTTTTGGCGAGCGTGCGCCACGTACATCCGCCGCGTGGCGCGCAAGCGCACGTGTGGAGTGGCCTGGCTGCGCAGCTCGCGGCGGCGACGCTCGTGACCGCCGCGCACGGCTCGCTGGGAGTCGCCACGTCGGGCGGCGGCGCGAGCGCCGCGGCAGCTGCGCCCGCAGCGGGCAGCGCCGTGGCGAGCGGTGCAGCTGCGAGTGGCGCGACCAAGACGGGTTTCGGCGTGCTCTCCAAGGCGCTGGTCGCGAAGCTCGGCGTCGCTGTGGCGCTCGGCGTCGCGGCGGCCGGTGCCGGCACGCTGTGGGTCGCGACGCACGAGTCCCCGCAGCGTCTCGTGCGGCACGCTTGGCCTGCGCCCAGCGCAGTCGTGTCGGGCCTCGAGCAGCGCCCGAGTGTGACGGAGCCCGCGCTCGACGGCGCGCCTTCGCCGAGCTCCACGAAGCGACCGCTAGCCACGCGCCGTGCTGCCGCCACTGCCGATCGCTTGGCAGCCGAGAGTCAATTGCTCGCCGAAGCGCGCGCCCAATTGCGGAGCGGAGACGTCGCTGCCGCGCGAGGGAGCTTGAAACGCCTGCGGACTCGCTTTCCAAAAGGTGGCCTGCGCCAGGAGCGCGAAGTCTTGGCCATCGAGGTTCTTTCTGAACGCGGCAACACACGCGCCACCGAACAGCGCGCGCGTGCGTTCATCAAGGCGCACCCCGAAAGCCCGCACAGCCAGAACTTGCGCCGCTTTTTGGGAAGGCCGTGAGGAGCGGGCAGACTGCCGCGCAGCGCGTAACGACTCTCGTCATCGCCGGCCTTGCGAGCTGGGCATGCGATGCGCAGCGGCTCGACGTGGGCGCTTGGTCGCCGGACGCAGGGCTGAGCGTCGAAGCGGGCACCGCGGCCGATGTCGATGTTCCAGCGAACTCGGGGCGCTACATCGAAGCGGAGAGCGGGGAGCTCTCCGGAGGCTTTTCGATCGGCGACGATCCGAGCGCTTCGCGACAGCGCTACATCGCGCCGCCTGCCGCCGTCACGTCCGAGCAGGAGCCAGGCAGCGCGCGCGCACGCTACGTGTTTCAGGTCTCCTCGCCTGGCGCGTATCTGATTTGGGGCCGGATTCGCTCGCCCAGTGCGGCCACGAACCGCTTCTGGGTCCAGATGGACGGAGGCGCCTGGTACAAGTGGCGTATCAGCGTGGGCGACATCTGGTACTGGGATGATTTTCATTCTGATGTCGACTACGGAACACCGCTCCGCTTCGAGCTGGCCGCCGGCAATCACGAGCTCGTGATCGCAAACTGCGTCGATGGCGTCGCGCTCGATCGCTTGTACATCAGCGCGTCGGGTGACGAGCCGGAAGGCAACGACACGGAGTGCAATCCGCCGCATTCGATTCAGATCGGTGGCATCTGCTTGCCCAGTTGCGGCAGCCTGCGTGGGACGCGCTGCAGTCCTTCCATCTGCGCCGACCGGCCGTTGCTCGCCGCTTACGACTGTACGATTTGCTGCCAAGTGGAACCGTGAAGGAGCCGTGCCGCTCTGCTCGAAAAGTTCCTGAGTAACGCACTGTTATCGAGCGTTGCTCGTCAGAAATTCTGATCGCGCCGGCGGCCTGCGCCCACTTAGCTGGAGTGGTGAACGAAGCGAGCCTTTCGGCAGGTGCGCGCGCGCTCGGTGCCTGCGCGCTGCTCTTGACGAGCTGCACCGGCAACATTCCAATGGGGGGATCGGGCGGGGCAGGCGGCTCCTCTTCCATGGGAGGAAGCGGCAGTAATCCGCCGGCCGCCTGCAACGCGGAAAAAGATCCCGGTCCATCCCCGATGCGGCTCTTGTCGCGCGAGCAGTACCTGAACACCGTGCGCGATCTCGTCGGGGACATTGCGCAGCTCGGATCCGTGTTCGGTCAGACGAGCCAGCCGTCGTCGTTCGGTCTCGTGCAGGGCGACGTCTCGCAAGTAGAGCTCGAGAATTTTCAGAAGGCAGCGGATTTGATCGCGGCCACGCTCGCCGCGGACAAGCCGCGTTTGAGTGCCCTGGTTCCGTGCAGCACGGGCACGAGCCCGCGCAACTGCGCCAAGAGCTTCGTGCAAAGCTTCGGCGCGCGTGCTTATCGCGCGCCGGTCACCGACAATACGGACATTGAGCGGCACTTGGCGCTTTACGACGCCGGCGCTGCGACCAGCCACGAGCATGGTATCGAAGTGCTCCTGCGCGGTATGCTGCAGGCGTCGCGATTTTTGTATCAAGTCGAGCTCGGCACGAGCGAAAAAGCCGGACCCAAGGCGGTCAAATTGTCCGGCTATGAAGTGGCCGCGCGCCTTTCGTACGCGATCTGGAACACGGCTCCAGACGCAGGATTGAGGGAAGCAGCACGCTCCGGTGCCCTGTCCAATCCGAACGGGGTGGCGATCGAGCTCGAGCGCCTGATCGAAGATCCGCGCGGAAGCAGCGTGGTGCGGCGCTTTTTGGAAGGACTCATCCACGTGGCCGACCTCGACAACGTGGTCAAAGACGATCGCTTCTTTCCCGAATGGCAGAACGCCGCTCTGCGAACGGCAATGCGCGGTCAAGCCCAGAGCTTTTTCGACCACGTGCTCCGCAGCGAAGCGGGACGCCTGTCAGCGCTCTTCACGTCGCAAACGGTGTTCGTGAATCAAGCGCTCGCTCCGTGGTACGGCGTGACTGCGGGCGCGGATTTTCGAAGCGTTCAAGTCACCGGCGGCAAGGCTGCCGGCCTGCTCACCCTGCCGGCGCTGCTCACCTTGCAGGCGAAGCCCGGCGAGGGCTGGCCCATCTATAGAGGCAAGTTCGTGCGCGAGGTGCTGCTCTGCCAGCAGTTGCCATCCCCACCGCCGAACATTCCGAAACCTCCGGAAGTGACCGCTGGAGTCTCGACTCGCGAGCGGCTCAGTCAGCATGAAGTGGATCCCAGCTGCAGCGGCTGTCACCGCTTGATGGACCCGATCGGTTTCGGCTTCGAGCAGTACGACGCGATCGGACGCTACCGCACGATGGACGGCGGCAGACCCGTGGATGCGCGCGGGGAGGTGCTCGCCACGCGCGACATGGACGGGCCATTTACCGGCGTGGCCGAGCTCGCGCAAAAACTCGCCGGCAGCGCCGAAGTGCGCGAGTGCATCGCGCGACAATACTTTCGCTTCATGATGAGCCGCTTCGAGCAAAGCGCGGACGAATGCTCGGTCGGAAGCATGCTCGAATCGTTCCGCGAATCGGGCGCAGACCTCAACGTTTTGCCGCACGCAGTCGTCCGCACCGACGCATTTCTCTACCGACGTCCTCTCGATCTGCAGGTTTCCCCATGAGCTCTGCCCGCCCTCTCGATCATCGAACAGAGCTCAGCCGTCGCCGCCTGCTGCGCGGTCTCGGCGCGCTCAGCGTCGCACTCACCAGCCCCGTGTGGCGCGCCTCGACCGTGTTCGGCCAGGACGCGCGGGTGCCCGTGGCCAAGCGCTTCATCGGCATTTTCTCGGCCAACGGCACGATCGCGTCGCAGTTCTTTCCGCAGCCGACGAGCGCCAGCGTACAGCTCAGCTTGCCGCGCATCCTCGCGCCCCTCGAGAAGCACAAGGCCAAGCTGCTCGTGCTCAAGGGCGTTCACATGAACTCCACGGTGGAAGACGAGCTCGGCAAGCCCAGCGCGAACAAACCCGGTGGCCCGCACATGAAAGGCCCGGGTGCGATGCTCACCGGCGGCTCACTGCTGGCGGGCAGCTTCGGTGGCGCGGGCGGACCTGCAGGCTATGCGGATCGCATTTCTGTGGATCAGCTGATCGCGCAGCGCATCGGGGCCGGCATGCGCTTTCCCTCGCTCGAGATCGGCGTGCGCACTCAGGGCCAGGAACCGCTGCGCGTGATTTCGTATCGCGGTGCGAATCAGCCCAACAATCCCATTCAAGATCCGTGGCAGCTCTACAGTCGCATGTTCGCCGACCGCGATTTGTCCGCGACCGATCTGCAGCGCAAACTCGCCGAGCGACGCAGCGTGCTCGATTTTCTGAAAGACGATCTGAATCGCCTGGGCGGGCGCGTCAGCGCCGAAGACAAGAAGCGACTCGATGCTCATTTGACTGGCATCCGCAGCATCGAGCAGGGCCTCGCCACTTCCTCTTCTGCCTGTACGCCTCTGCAAATGCCGGGAAAGATCGACCCGAACGCGATGCAGAACTACCCCGCCATCGGCAAGCTGCAGATGGATCTGATGCTGCTCGCGCATTCGTGCGGGCTGACTCGCGTATCGACGTTCATGTGGGCGAACGCCAATAGCTGGCAATTTTATCCGTGGATCGGCATCAACGAAGAGCACCACGAGCTCTCCCACGCCGGCGACAACGACGCGGCGAGCACGGAAAAATTAGTCAAAATCAGCGTGTGGCACGCCGAGCAAGTCGCCTACGTCCTCGATCGGCTCGCGGCGATTCCCGAGATAGACGGTGGCAACATGCTCGACAGCACCGTGCTGCTCTGGGGCAACGAGCTCGGCGTCGGAAACAGTCACAGCTACAAGAACGTCCCGTGGCTGCTGGCCGGCGGCGCAGGCGGCTATTTCAAGATGGGTCGCTCACTCCAATTCCAGAACCAGCCGCACAACAATCTGCTTCTCTCCGTTTGTCACGCCATGGGCCTCACCGACGTAAACAGCTTCGGCATCCCCGCGCTCTGCACCGGCCCACTCGCCGAGCTCAGGGCATGATCACGACGTTGAGAGTTCACGGTGGCAGACTGACGTTGATTGACGAAAGCTTGGGTCGATTCGACTCGGCTTGGACCCGCTGACGGCGATCAACGAGCGCGCTCTCGCGGATTGCTCGTGTGTTGGAGTGATGTCTCGGCTGCGAATGACGCCGTCTGGGTACAGGCGTGTTCATAAGCTGCTGGACATGGCGGTACTCTATTTGGGGTGCACGAGCGGTTAACACACGAGTGTCAGAGAGTTCAATTTCAGTCGTTTTAAAGTATTCGAATTAGCTTTTAAAAAACTACCGGCCCAATCACATCAAAAACGACACTGCACGATGATGAGCCCTCTTGTGTGACCGGCGATTACAACTAACGTTGTCCCAGTTATCGCTAGGAGGATGCGGATGAAAAAAAGCGCGAAATTACACGGCCTGCTTGCTGCATTCGCGATCGGCGCAAGCGGGCTAGGGTTTTCGGCCTGTGGGGGAGCCCCTGAGCCGGAAACCGGCGAAGACATGAGCGAGTTCCGCGGCATGTACGGCGGCTCGCACGCGGATCATGCCGGACTACGTATTTGTGCGGAGTGCATAAAGACTTCGTGCACTGACGAGCTCCGGAAATTGAGGCGGAACGGCTTCTGGCGATTCGGCAGGAACCTGAAGGCGTTGCACGAATGCGCTCAGGACTCGTGTCAAGTTCAGTGCTCGCCACGGGGCAATCCCAATCCGGATGGCGG
>DATHEN010000752.1:0-2211 GCA_035318565.1 Polyangiaceae bacterium | reverse complement strand
GCGCTCACTTCGGCCAAGTCGATGACGAGCAGCACCCGGTCCTGAATGAGTGTGGCGCCGATGGCACAGGGCACCTGCGCCAGCAGCGGCCCGAGTGGCTTCAACACCACTTCGTAGCGACCGAGAACCTGCTGAACCAAGAGTCCCAGCTCCTCGCTGCCGATCTGGACGATCACGACGTTCACCTCGGACCCCGAGCTGCGCGCGCCGAGCCCGAGGACTTCGCCGAGCTCGACCAGCGGGATGAGCTTGCCGGAGACCCGGAGGCAAGGTCCGCCGGCGACGTTCTCGAGCTCGACAGCGCGGATCGTCTGAGCGCTGACCACGGCATCCAGCGGGATCGCCACGAGTTCTCCGGACACTCGCGCCGCCAGCACCTGGGTGATGGCGAGCGTCAGCGGCAGGCGGAGCTCGATGCGGGTGCCGCGGCCGAGCTCCGAGAAGAGGGCGATGCTGCCCTTCAGCTTGCTGATCGCGTCGCGCACCACGTCCATGCCGACGCCGCGTCCGGAGACATCGGAGACGGCGCTCGCGGTGGAGAAGCCGGGCCGGAAGATCAACTCGTACGCTTCTTGATGGGTCAGCTGCTCGGCTTCGTCCGCGCTCAGCAGGCCCTTCTCGACGGCTTTGCTCACGAGCTTCTCGGCGTCGAGACCTTTACCGTCGTCGGCGATGGTAACCAGAATCTGGCCACCGCGTTGCTGCGCATGCAGGTGGATCGTGCCGATCTCCGGCTTGCCCGCCGCGCGGCGCGCTTCGGGCGGCTCGATGCCATGGTCGATCGCGTTACGCACGAGGTGCAGCAAGGGGTCATCCAGCCGCTCGACGAGCACCTTGTCGAGCTCGGTTTCGCTGCCGGTGAGCTCGACCCGCACCGGCTTTCCCAGCCGCTGTCCGAGCTCGCGTACGCTGCGCCGATGCTTGGTGAAGAGCTGGGCGATGCGCACCATGCGCAGCTTCATCACCGTATCGCGCAGTTGTCCGATGCTGAGCTGCAGCGCGGCGACGCCGCCGTCCAGGTCCGCTGCCGTCTCACGCAGCACGCGCTCGACGCGCTGGACGTCGTCGGCCAGCGGACTCGGCGAAGAACCGCCGCGCCCGCCGTCCGAAGCCACGAGCCGCTTGCGAACCTGGACGACCTCTCGGAGCAGCGTGGACTGCACCTCGGCAACGGACGTCAGACGGCCGCGCGCGAGCACGACTTCCCCCACCAGGTTGAGCAGCTGGTCGACTTTTTCAAAGTCGATGCGCAGCGTGCTGTGTGCGCTCGATATGCCCAGTGAATCGGCCGTCTGGCCCGCGCTGGTCGCCTGCGGTGCGGCCCCTGGCGGGGCGGTGCGCCGGACGGCGTGCGGGTTCTGCAGCCGTACCAGGAGCTCGCGCACGTCCACGTCGATGCTCTGGCCGGCGCGCGCCCGCTCCAAAATCGCGCGCAGCGCGTCCAGCGCTTCGAGCAATACCGTGACGAGCGCCGTGTCACAGGTGCGCCGTCCATCGCGCAGCTCACCGATCAAGTCTTCGGCACGATGAGCGACGTGGTTCATTTTCGTGAGCCCGGCGAACGCGCTCGATCCCTTCAGCGTGTGCAGGTCGCGGAAGATCTCGGCGACGAGCTCCGGATCGTTGCCGCGTTCCTCGAGTACGAGCAGGCGCTGACTCAAGCCCTCGACTCGCTCGAAACACTCGTCGAGAAACGCTTGCAACATGTCCGGATCGAGCTGCGGGGCCCACTCCGACGCGGCGGAATCGGTGTCCGCGGGCACTTCGGGGCCGGCGGAGGCGATGCTGACCGTCACGTCGCCGTGCACGAGATTGCGTCCGAGCGCACGCAGTAGACCTTCGTCGACACGAGCGCCGGAGCTGTCACCGGAGCCGAGCGCCCGCGCAGCCCGCGCCAATTCTTCGATCGCGGCCCGCAATTGATCGCCTCCGGCGCGCTCGCTTTCGGTGACCGCGCGCGCCAGCTCGCTGAGGCCCTCGGCGCCGAGCAGTGCCGCGTCGACCACGAAGGGTGTGAGCGCCGCTTCGAGCTCGCGCCGTCGTCGTAGCGGTTCGCCGTGCTCGAGGGCTTCCCTGGCCGCTTGCAAGCGCGGCGGCGCCAGCGTCAAAAAGAGCTCGTACGGCTCGTCAGCGCTCACGATCACCCGCGGACGGTCAGCTTCGGCCGCGCGAAGCCTTGGATGTATCGGTCTTTGCCAGCAGCTCCTGCGC
>DATHEN010000751.1:0-2385 GCA_035318565.1 Polyangiaceae bacterium | reverse complement strand
CCCATGGGGCTGCGCTTGCGCATGAAGGCGAGCTACAGCTGCAGCAGTTACTCGGCCGAGGTGCAAGTGATCTGCACGGCGATGAAACGCTACGGGATGATCGTCGCCGACAACGGCTCGGATTGGTACCTATCCGGCGCGCCCGATCCACGCTGGAGCGACGACCGCTTGCGAGATTTGAAGCGCATCTCCGGCGACGCGTTCGAAGTCGTGGATACCGGCCCGATCCGCACTTATTAGTGCTGTTCCACCACGTTGGCCGCTCCAGCGACGATGACTACCGCGGTAGCACGTCACAGTAGCGGCCGCGGAAGTACACGAGCGGCGGTTCGTTCGTCACGGCGATGCTCTGGATGTGACCGATGAGTACGTCGTGATCCCCGGCGGTCAGCGTTGCCTGCACCGTGCATTCGATGCTGGCGATGGCGCCGTCCAGCAAAGCGCAGCCGGTGACTGTGCCGGCGCGGTGCGGAACGCCATCGAACTTGTCGAGGCCGCTCGTGGCGAAGCGATTCGACAAGGCGTCTTGTCCGGCCGCCAGCAGGTTCACGGCGAAACGCCCGCTGGCGACCAGCGCTGGGTGGGCTTCGGCGGCGTGCGAGACGCAGATCATGCACAGTGGCGGCTCGCGCGAGATGGACGAGAACGCGGTGGCGGTGAGCCCGAACGGCTTACCCGCGGTATCGCGCGTCGTGATGATCGTGACGCCCGTCGCGAACGAGCCCATGGCGGCGCGAAATTCGTCGGCGCTGATACCCGGCATCGAGAGGATCGTTTAGCACGAATGCCGCGCTCTTCGTGTAGAGTCCAGGCGCGGCCGTGAATACCGTCGAAGACTGGGCACTGCACTACGTAACGACAACACAGCTTTCCGAAAAGCTGGCTCCGCCGCCCGTGCCGTTCACCTGGAGCACGTCCGCCGTGCCGCTGCGCGTGTCTGCTCCGGGGCGCCCGAGCGAGCTCATTCCGACCCGGCGCAGCCCGCGCACGCCGAGACCGGGCGCGCTCGTCACGCCCGTGCGCCGCGCGCAGCTCGTGCACACGTTTTGGCACCACGAGCTTCAAGCCGCCGAGCTGATGGCGTGGGCGCTGCTCGCTTTCGCGCGGGAGGATCGCGACTTTCGTCTCGGTTTGTTGCGGATTTGCCTCGACGAGATCCGGCACATGGGCTGGTACGCGGAGCACCTCCAGCGCCTGGGGCACGGCGTCGGTGATTTCCCCGTGCGCGACTGGTTCTGGGAACGAGTGCCGCGCTGCGCTGATGCGCTCGGATTCGTCGCGGTGATGGGCATGGGGTTCGAAGCCGCGAACCTCGAACACGCGCCGCGTTTCGCCGCTCAGTTTCGCGCCGCCGGAGACGAAGCGGGCGCGCTGCTGCAGGAGCGCATTGCCGAGGAAGAAATCTTCCACGTCAGCTTCGCAACCGAGTGGTTCACGCGCTGGACGGGCGGTTGCGATTTCGCCGTCTGGTCGCGCAGCTTGCCGCCGCCGCTGTCCCCGCTGACGCTACGCGGCCCGAATTGTCAGCGGAGCGCGCGGCTCGCCGCCGGGATGCCTGCCGCGTTCGTGGACGCGCTCGAGGCCTGGGCACCCTGACGTGTCGGCTCCGGGACCCCCGCCGTCCGTAGCCTCTCCCTTCGCCTGGCTGCTGAACCTGGACGCCGAGCTCGAGCTCGCACGGCCGGGCCATGTTCCGAGTGCCAAGCTCCACGCCCAACTCGCGGCCCACGCCGAGCGCGCGCACGTGCTGCTCGGTCCGCGCGACGTGCTGGTGGACGAGGCGCGGCGGCCCGCCGAGTACACGGGCCGCGCTTGGTGCCCGACTCCTCGAGCCGTTGCAACGCTGAGTGCCGCGGGCGTGGAGCCGGAGCCGCATCCCAGCGCGGACGTGCTGCGCGCGGCGAACCACCGCCGCTTTTCGGCCGAGCTCGGTGCGGGACCGCCGGGCAGCGAGTACGTGGAAGACGCTGCCGTGCTCGCGCGCAAGTTGCAAAGCTCGAGCGATTGGCTGCTGAAACGAGCTTTGAGCTTCGCTGGCCGCGGCCAGCTCTACGTGCGCGGCTCGACGAGCGCCGCACAGGCATCCTGGATCGAGGCATCGCTACGCCTGGACGGCATCATGGTCGAACCGCGGGTTCGGGTGCTGGCGGAGTTCGGCCTGCATGGCTTCATCCGCAAGTCCGGCGGGGTCGGCCTGGGCCGCGCGTGCGTGCAAATGGTTTCCGAGCGCGGAGTCTGGCAAAGCTCTCGGCTCGCCGGGCCGAGCGACCTCGAGCCGCAGGAACTCCGCGACCTCGTCGGCAGCGCCGAGCGCGTCGCCGAGGCGCTCGGCGGACTCGGATACTTCGGTCCTTTCGGCATCGATGCGTATCGATATGAGACGCT
>DATHEN010000750.1:0-4559 GCA_035318565.1 Polyangiaceae bacterium | reverse complement strand
AACGCGAGAAGTGGATCACGCATTTTGGAGCGCTGGCTCTGGAGCTCGGTGCCAAGTGCGGACCGGGGGCGAAGTCGTGGGTTACTTTCAGGCGGATGCCGGGGTGATCGGGCCTGCCGCGTGGACGAAGCCCGAGCACGGGCGCGCCGTCCTAGGTCTGTCACTGCATGCGGCCGGCCAGCAGGCGGGTGAGCTCAAACTGATGAGTGCTGGCATCAACCACCTTGCGATCCGCGCCGCGCTCGACGCGAAGCTACGGCTGGTCAGCTCGGCACATCTATTGAGGAGTCGGGCGTTCGGAGCGCTCGATCAGTATCTGCCATCCGGCCCGGTGTTGTTTTGAACCGCGGCCCGCCTACGTGCTCAGCAGCCAAACGATGAGCAGGAGCACGAGCGCCAGCGCGACGATCAGCGCCCACTTGATGGCTTGAGACGGCGTCTGAGCGACTATGGCAGGAGAGATGTCCGGGGCTGGAGCGAAGGCCGCAGGGCGCTCGGCTTCGGTTTGCAGCGACGTCCCGCCGAGTTCCTCCAGAGGCACCTCGGGGAAGGGGCTCGGCGCTTCGCGTTGCGGGCTTGGCGCTGGGACCGGTGACGGCAGGCCCGGAGCCGCGGGTCGCATGGTTTCGGCTTCCGAGCTGATCTCCCGTGGAGGGCTGACACTCCAAGGAGCGACTGGCGCCTCCAGCAGCTTGGGTTTGCGGGCCGGCAGCGGTGGTTTTTTCTGTGCTACTCGCGCCGGCGCCGGCGCTGGCTCGGGTTCGGGAGCGGGCTTGGACTTGGGAAGCGCGCTCGTTCGCTCGGGTTCTGCGGGAAGAGCCGGCGGTTGCGGCCCGGCGGGAGCGGGCTCCGGCTGAGCTGGGCTGAGCGGCGGCGGCTCGACCGGGCTGGGCTCGGCTTTGGCCGGGGCCACTTTGGCCGGGCTGGGCGCCACCTTGGCGGGGCTCGAAGTCTCTTTGTTCATCAGGGCCGCGAGCGCCGCGGAGGGAGGCTGCGCGGCCGCTGGCGCCTCGGCCGGCTTGCCAGTTCCGAGCGGCGAAGCTTCGAGCACTTGGTCGAACACCCAATGAAGCGTGGGAGCAACGCGCGAATAAAACAGCGAGCGGCCCTCGGCGATCTCTCCCGACAAATCCGCGCCGGGGGTTGGCCGCTCGCGATTGTACAGAACGATGTCACTGGCGATTGTCCGCGCCAAACGGCGAGCGCGTTCTTCGGTCTCGATGAGCTCCACGAGCGCCAGCATCGCACAACTTTGCAGTGAAAGTTGAGAACCCGGCAGACGGCGCCCCGGGTAGCTTTTTTCGCGGCGCCCGGCGCGGCGCAGGGCTCCCATGCGCCACACGCGAGACTCGGGCGAACGACGGGCAGCGGTGTAGCTCCCCCGAGCGAGGGGGGCCCTGCGCAAGCGCGACGACCGGGCGCGCGAGCGAGCGCCCGTGGAACACGTTTCAGTAACGCTATCCGTTTCACGCTTGGCTGTGATGTCTCGGATCGAGATGCGATTGGCGCGCGTCTCATGTCGTGGATCGTGTTCAAGTCGCTGGAAGCCATGCGGTGCGCGTGCGAGTGTTGTCGCACGGAAATGCGGAGCAGGGCATGAGTGCGCTTCACCAGGCGACATGTCGAATCGCGCTGACGAGCATTGCGCTGCTGAGTGCTGGATCGGCTTTCGCGCAGGCGCCGTCGTTCATCGCGTTCGAGAGCGGGCCGGTGCGACCGCTGGCGTTGTCTGCGGATGGCAGCCGCCTGTACGCATGCAACATCGCCGATAATCGCCTCGAGATATACAACGTCGAGGGCAGCGGACTGACGCGCCGCGCGTCGGTTCCCGTCGGCATGGAGCCCGTTTCGGTGGCGGTGCGCAACGCCGGTGAGGTCTGGGTCGTCAATCACCTGTCCGACAGCGTGAGTGTCGTCGATGTCGCGTCGCATCCGCCGCGCGTGGTGCGTACGCTGCTGGTCGGAGACGAGCCACGAGACATCGTGTTTGCCGCGAATGGCCGCGCCTTCATCACTACGGCGCACCGTGGAGAGCAGCGCGTGGACTCGTCGCTGGATCCGGTAGTTGGCGTGGGCGGCGACTGGATCGGTTGGCGCCCGGACGGGGATCCGCAGCTCACCACGCCCGGCATCGATCGGGCCGACGTATGGGTGTTCGACCCGGCAAACCTGGGCAACACCTTCGGAGGGGTGCCCGCCGGGGTGGTCACGCTGTTCGGCGACACGCCGCGTGCGCTGGCGGTGAGCGGCAACACCGTTTACGCCGCCGTGTTCCAGTCAGGAAACCAGACCACCGTGGTCACCGAAGGTTCGGTGTGTGACGGCTTCGCGCTGGCCAATTCCTGTGCCGGAGACGGTCTCACGTCGCCGAACGGCCTGGCGAACGGCCTGCTGCCCGGCGGTGCGCTCGGCCCGGCAACGAATCACCAGGGAGTGCGCGCGCCCGAAGTCGGGTTGATCGTGCGCTTCGAGAACGGAACGGGTCAGTGGCAGGACGAGCAGCAGCGTAACTGGAGCAACGCCGTCCGCTTCTCTCTACGCGATCTGGACGTGTTCGCCATCGACGCGCGGACGCTCGGTCAAACGGCGAGCTGGGCACATGTCGGAACCACGCTGTTCAACATGGCCGTGCATCCGGTGAGCGGCAAGGTGTACGTCTCGAATACCGACGCGCAGAACATGACGCGCTTCGAAGGCGCCGGTAGCTTCGGCGGTTCGACGGTGCAAGGCAATCTCGCGCAGGCGCGCGTGTCGATCCTCGAAGGCGGCGGAAAAGTCAGCGCGCGCCGCTTGAACAGTCACATCGACTACCGAGTTCGACCCGCGCCGGCGGCGACGGCCTCGCACAGCTTGGCGACACCGCTCGAGATGCTGTTCAGCTCGAGCGGCAGCACGCTCTACGTTGCGGCGTACGGCTCGAGCGCTGTCGGGGTGATCCCTACTGCCGCGCTGGAAGCGGGCACCTTCAACCCGGTGAATGCCAGCGCCAACTACATCCGGGTGACCGGTGGCGGCCCCGCCGGCCTCGCCCTGGACGAAAGTAAAAACCGGCTCTACGTGCTCACCCGCTTCGACAACGGCGTATCCGTCGTGAATCTCGGTACCCGCGGGGAAGAGCAGCACGTGCGCATGCACAGTCCCGAGCCGCCGGAAGTCGTGCAGGGACGGCCCTTTCTCTATGACGCTCGCCTCACGTCGTCGAACGGTGAGGCGTCGTGTGCGAGCTGTCACATCTTCGCCGACATGGACCAACTGGCGTGGGATCTCGGCGACCCGGACGCGAACGTCACCACCAATCCGCTGCTCATCAAGATGGGTTTGGCGGCAGTTCTCAGCGATCAAAACGGAGGCGCCGAGAACAATCAGTTTCACCCCATGAAGGGGCCGATGACGACGCAGACCTTGAAGGGTCTCGTCAACGCCGGACACATGCACTGGCGTGGCGATCGCGTGACCGGTCGCATGGGCACGGACAATCGCGCCGAGCCGCCCTTCGACTCGGCGCTGTCGTTCAAGAACTTCATCGACGCAACAGCCGGGCTGAACGGTCGTGCCGAGGCCATTTCGGCTGCGGACATGGAGAAGTTCACCCGCTTCGTGCTGAAGCTGACCTTGCCGCCGAATCCCATCCGGCGCCTGGACAACGACCTGACCGGTGAACACCGGCAATTGCAGACGGGCATTCCTTATCTGGGTCGCGAATTTTTCTTCGGTCGCATCGGCCCCGCGAACATTCCCGAAGGTCACGCCTCGGATGGTGTGCCAGAGCTGGGCTTTTTGGGCTTGGGCTTTACGTGCGAAGGCTGCCACACGACCGAACCCGCGAACGGTTACTTCGGCACGGACGGCATCGCGAGCTTCGAGTCCCTCACGCAGATCGTGAAGATTCCCCACCTGAGAAACCTGTACCAAAAGGTCGGGATGTTCGGTCACCCCATGGTTCCGATTCTGGCTCCCAACGCCAGTGGTCAGCCTTTCGTGCATCAGGGCGACCAGATCCGCGGCTACGGCTACATGCACGAAGGAACTGCGGACCGAGTCTTCACGTTCCTGCAGGCGGGCGCGTTCATCGGCTTCGAGGACGATCAGCAGCGGATGCATACCGAAGCGTACCTGCTGGCCTTCGATAGCGACCTGGCGCCCATCACCGGCCAGCAGGTCACGCTCACCTCGGCGAACGCGGCGTCTGCCGCCGAGCGCGTGGATCTGCTGATCGCGCGTGCGGCGGCGCCGTTCACGTCCAAGCTACTGGGCGGAACCGTCACGGAGTGCGATCTGATCGCCAAGACGGTCGTCAGCAATCGGCAAGTCGGGTTCGTGCGCAGAGCGGACGGTCGCTTCTATCCGGACGATGGCGGCACCCCGCTCAGCGACGCCCAGCTACGAGCCATCGCCACGAGCAGCGGAGAGCCCGTCACGTACACGTGCGCACCGCCCGGCTCCGGGCAACGCATGGGCATCGATCGCGACCTGGACGGCGTCGTCGACGGCCGCGACAACTGTCCCGCGGCTGCGAATGCCGATCAGAAGGACACGAACGGCAATCAAATTGGCGACGC
>DATHEN010000749.1:0-2465 GCA_035318565.1 Polyangiaceae bacterium | reverse complement strand
AGCAGACGCCGGGCGGCATCGGCTACGTGGAGTACGGCTTCGCCGTCAGCAGCAAACAGCCGACGGTGAGCCTCGAAAATAAGGCGGGCAAGTTCGTCGCGCCAACGCTCGAGGCGGCGGCAACGGCGCTGGCGTCACTCGAGCTTCCGGAGGACATGCGCGCCTGGGTCGCCGACCCGCAAGGAGACGAGTCGTATCCGATCGTCACGTACACCTGGATCCTCGCGAAGAAAGACTACGAGAACGACGCGACCGCGGCCGCCGTCAAGAAGCTGCTCAAATGGTCGCTCACCGAAGGGCAGAAGCTCTCGGAAAGTCTTCACTACGTGCCTTTGCCCGAGCCCGTGACGAGCCGGGTGCTGGCAAAGGTGGATTCGATCCAGTAGCCGCGCGAGCTGCCGGAAATAGCGAAACTTCATGGCAAATCCAGGATCCCCAGCGAGCGGTGCCGATCTGTCGGGCGCGTTCGGCAGAGTGGCTCGTCCGCCGACGCGCAGGGAGAAGTATTCCGACGCCCTCTTCAAGCTCATCGCCCACGCGTTCGGCGCGGGCGTCGTGCTGCTGCTGCTCGGAGTCGTGCTGGAGGTGATGCGTCACGCGGCGCCTGCCATGCGCGCATACGGCGCGAGCTTTTTGACGAGCTCGGTGTGGGATTCGAACCGCGAGCAGTTCGGCATTTTCCCGCAGATAGTCGGAACGCTGTACACCTCGGTGCTGGCGCTCGTGTTCGGTGGAGGGCTCGGGATCACCGTCGCGTTGGTGCTGAGCCAGGGGTTCCTCTCGCGCCGGCTCGAGACGGTAATGAAGAACGTCATCGAGCTCTTGGCGGCCATTCCCAGCGTCGTCTACGGGCTCTGGGGCATCTTCGTGCTGATCCCGGCGATTCGTCCGCCGGCCAACTGGTTGCACGAACATCTCGGCTTCTTGCCGTTCTTTTCCACGAAACTGGGCGGCCCCGGCATTCTGCCCGCGGCGCTGGTGCTCGCGATCATGATCTTGCCGACAGTCACGGCGATTTCGCGAGAGGCCATGGTCGCGGTGCCGAAGCGGCTCGCTGCCGCCGCCTACGGCTTGGGAGCCACGCGCTGGGAGGTGATCTTTCGCGTCACCTTGCCGACCGCGTCCGGGGGGATTTTCGGCGCGCTCGTGCTCGGCTTCGGGCGCGCGCTCGGAGAGACGATGGCGCTCGCGATGCTCGTCGGGAACGCAAACGTCGCCGGCTGGTCGCTGCTTTCGCCGGGTAACACCTTGGCGGCGCTCTTGGCCAACCATTTCCCCGAGGCCGGTCCGCTCGAGGTGGGAGCACTGATGTACGCCTCGATGGTGCTGCTCGCCATCACGCTCGGCGTCAATGCACTCGGCTCTTTGATCATGCTGCGCACCACACGCGAGCTCAAGGGGCTCGGCTGATGTCGAGTCAGATATCGCCCGAGTCGTGGCAGGCAGACGCTAACTCCCTCGACTACAGCTTGCGAAACAGGCGAACCTTGCTGGACCGCGCGCTCACCGTGACGGCGGTGCTGCTCAGCTTGGTGGCGATGTTCCCACTTTTGTCGGTGCTCTACATGCTGATCAGCAAGGGCGCCGCTTCGCTGAGTCTGGAGCTCTTCACGGAGCTCACGCCGGGCGGCGGGATGGAGGGCGGTGGCATCGGCAACGCCATTCTGGGAACCGTGGTGGTCGTCGCTGTCGCAGCAACGTTGAGCCTGCCGCTCGGTTTCTTGGCCGCGGTGTATCTCGCCGAATACGGCGGTGACTCGAAGCTGGCGAGCGGCGTGCGGTTCGCGGGCAAAGTCCTCACGGGCATGCCGTCGATTCTCGCGGGTGTCTTCGCGTACGCGATGGTGGTCGTCGCGACCGGCTCTTTCAGCGCCTTCGCCGGCGGCGTCGCCATGGGAATTCTCATGGTGCCCATCGTCATGCTCACCGCTGAAGAGGCCCTGCGCATGGTGCCATCGAAAATGAAGATGGCGGCGCTCGGAATGGGCACGACACGCACGCAGATGGTCATTCACATCGTCATTCCCACCGCCATGCCGGGCATCCTCACGGGCGTGATGCTCGCCCTTGCTCGCGCCATGGGAGAGACGGCGCCGCTGCTCTTCACCGCGCTCTTCAGCGACTATTGGTTCGAAGGCGAGCTCGGCAAACCGATCGCGTCCCTGGCGGTGTTGATCTACAATTTTTCCGGCAGCCCCTTCGAAAACCAGGTGGCGTTGGCCTGGGCCGCGTCCCTCGTGCTCGTGTGCCTGGTGTTGGTGCTGAACATCGGGGCGCAGCTCCTGACGCGGCGACCGGAGGAGCATTGACGCACAGCGCATCGCTCGCGGCAGAGCGCGTCGGAGCGCACCCCATGACTTCAGCTATTGGTCCCCAGCGAGGATAGCCACGATGAATCAACAGTCGATGCGAATGAGCGACCCGACTTTGTCTCAAAAAGAGCCGAGCATTCCAGCGCTGCGCGC
>DATHEN010000748.1:0-2296 GCA_035318565.1 Polyangiaceae bacterium | reverse complement strand
GCTATCTAGCGCTGCAGCCTGATTTGTGATCCAAGGGCTTGGTGGAACGATCACCAGGCCAGAGCATCATCCGGTCGGCACCCAGCAACGCATGTCGCGCCGAACGGCGATGCAAGCATGGAAGACGTTCCTGGAGAGCGTCCCTAACATCTCCGACGACTACCAGCTCGATGACGTCGTCCTTACGGGCCGCGTCGCGTTCGCAAACGCCGCGAACGCGAGCCCCGAGCTGCTCTCCGAGCACGCCGGCATCGGCACCAAAGCGGCCGCGCGCTACAGCGACCACATGGCGTCGCGACCAGGGTCGGCGCGCGACGTCATTACGCAGCTGAACCGGAAGCTCAAGCGGAAGGGCTAGGCCAGCGGTCCGAGCGTACGCATTCGTCGCAGTGCGAAACCATCACGGACCCACCTTCACCAAGGTGACGGGATAGCCCATCGCGACGAGGAACGGGAAGCCAGCGTTTTTGCGCTGCATGGGGCACGGTGGCTGCCGACGCACCGCGTGTCAACGTTGGCTACCGTGCGCCATACCGCGAAGCGGGTGATCGCCACGCGCCGGAACGGGCATCGCGATCGAGCGAAACACGCACCTTCTTGGGCAGATCCCTAGATCGGCTGCGTCCCTGCCAGCGCCGAAGCTGGAACCGCTGACTGAATCAGAGCTCCGTGAGCAGCTCCGCCGCGGCTACGCAGCGGATGCGCTTGTCGAGATCGAAGCTGGTCCGGCCCGCGTGCACCACGTAGAGACGCGAGAGCTTCAGGTCCTCGAGCGCAGAACGCATGGACGGCGTGACCTTGGGTGCGTCTGTGCGCTTGATCTCGAAGCCGAGCCGCTCACGCCCGCGCACGATCATGAGATCGAGCTCGGCACCGGCGTGAGTAGCCCAGAAGTAGACCTCGCCTCGAGCGGCGCGCAGCCTCCGCGTCAGTTGAGCGATCATGAAGCCTTCCCAACTGGCCCCGAGCTTGGGATGCGCATCGAGGTCGCGGCGGGTGGGGATGTTCAGGAGCGAGTGCACGAGCCCGCTGTCGGCCACGTACACCTTCGGTGCTTTCACGAGCCGCTTGCCGAGATTCTCGGCCCAAGGCCGCAGTTCGCGGATCACGAACGTCTTGACGAGCAGGTCGACATAGCTGCGCACCGTGGTGTGCGAGACGCCGAGGGAGCGCCCGAGCTCCGAAAGATTGCAGACCTGGCCGTGATAGTGGGCAAGCATGGTCCAGAAGCGGCCGAGGACTGCGGGATCGATGCCGATGCCGAGACGCGGGACGTCTCTCTCGACGAACGTGCTCACGAAGTCCGCGCGCCACTTGAAGCTCTCGCCTTCCGTCCGTGCGAGATAGGCGCTCGGAAACCCGCCGCGCAGCCACAAGCGATCCAGGTTCCGCGCGCCCACTTCCTCGAGATCGAAGCCGTCGAGCTCGTAGAACGCGATGCGGCCAGCCAGCGTCTCCGCACCCTGCCGGAGCAGGTCCGGCGAAGCGCTTCCGAGCACGAGGAACCGCGCCGGCCGTCTCGGCCGATCAGCGAGTACGCGCAGCACTGGGAACAACTCCGGAAGCAGCTGGACCTCGTCGAGCACGACCAGGCCACGCAGACCTTCGAGCGCCAGCGTCGGTTCGGCGAGCCGCGCTCGGTCTCGCGGGTCTTCGAGATCGAAGAATGTGACCGGACGAGTCGTGCTCGCGGCGAGCCGCCGGGCCAGCGTCGTCTTGCCGACCTGGCGTGCGCCCAACACGGCCACCACCGGCCGCGACGAGAGCAGCTTCGCCACGGCTCGGGCGTGTTCGGGTCTCTCCATACCTTGAAGATTGAAGGTTATACTTTCAATTTTCAAGGTATAGAGCAAGCGCGTGGTGGGTTTCAAACGCTGGCGCGTTCGTCCCAGTCAGGGCGGATCGCGCGCCGCAGGTCGATGCCCCGGACCGTGCCGGCATAGCGTATTCGCTCGAGGTCTGGCCGCTTCTGCGCTAGCCGACACCAGCCGGTCTATGGGCTACGCGCCGCAAGGTTCCCTCCCACCGTTCTCAACGCCGAGCGCTACCAGCGGTCGTCCGAAGGGGCGAGCCGCTAATTCTTGAGCAGTTCGAGCAACGCCTCGCCCTCGGATTCATCGTCGACCAGCTCAAGAAGGGACGCCGCCGGCATCACGTCACGCGCCAAGACCCGCCGAGTCGCTGTCCCCTTGCACGCACGATCTCGCGGCGCGCACCGGAACCGAACGTGCACGTGGTTCGCGTGATTGGGGACGTGCCGGATCACGCCGGCGGGGAATGCCGGGCCACGCGGATA
>DATHEN010000747.1:0-2237 GCA_035318565.1 Polyangiaceae bacterium | reverse complement strand
ACGCGGACTGGAACGTTGTACTCCGCGATCTGAGCACAGGTGCAACGACTCGACAGATTGAACATTCTGACTTCCTCAATCGTTTCGACGTTCCGCCCGCGGACATACCGCTCCAGAACGTTACTCCTACGATGAGCACGGTCATCTATCGCACGCCTACCAAGGAGCCCCGGTGGCCACCCCAAACTCCTCCACCCGTGGCCGGGTCAAACTCCTCCACCCTCACGTGGCGGGACGGGCAGACATTAGGCGGCCGAGGTGCGCTTCGCAACTCGCGCCGCCGCCTCCTTCAGGCGCCAGCTCTTGCCTTCAAACTTTAGTAAATGGCCGTGGTGCATCAGCCGGTCGAGGAGCGGGGTCACGACCACCGCATCGCCGAGGAGGCGCGCCCAGTCCTCGAGCGGTCGGTTGGAAGTGACGATCGTCGAGGCCTTCTCGTAGCGGCTCATCAGGACTTCGGCGAGTTCGTCACCGGCCTGCGGCGGAAGTTTCCTGAGGAAGAGGTCATCGATCAGCAGGAGGTCGGCGGTCTTGAGTTGCCGGCGATATTGGCGGAGCTGCCCGAGCTCGCGCGCTTCGGCAATGTCCTCGACGAGCTGGTGCGCCTCGCGGTAGAAGACCTTGTAGCCGCGTTGGACGGCGAGCAGCGCCAGCGCCTTGGCGACGTGACTCTTGCCTGTGCCGGGCGGGCCGAGGACCAGCACGTCTTCCTTGGCGTCGATGAATTGCAGCGTGCCCAATTCGAGGACGTCGCGCTTGGGCAGGCGCGCGTTGTAGCTCCAGTCCATCGTCTTCAAGTCTTTGCGGTCGGGCAGTCCCGAGAGCGCGAAGCGCCGCTCCAAGAGCCGGGAGTGGCGGCGATCGAGTTCGTCCTGGACGAGCCACGAGACGGCCTCGACGAAATCCATCTCGTGCGTGGATACCTGCAGGGCGCGGGCTTGGAGCGTCGCGCTCATGCCCGACAAGCGCAGCCCGCGTAGCGCCTGTTCCAGTTCCGTGATCGACATCGTCATGGCGCGCTCTCCGGTGTGGTCGCCTCTGAGTGCGTCTCCCAAAACGCTTGGTACTCCGTGATGGCTCGGATGCCTGGGCCCGTTTGCGTGAGCGGTGGGGCGACGGTCGGGACGCTGGTGCGGCGGTCGAGCGCGCCTTTCACCGCCGCGTAGGACACACACTCGGCCGCGAGCATCCGCTCACACACGGCTTCGATGTCGGCGCGCGCGTAGGTGCGTGGGAGGCTCGCCAGCCCGTAGAGCGCCCGATTGCCCGGCCGACCGAGCCGGGTGAAGAGCGCGCGCCCTAAGGCGGCCGTGTGCGGGCCGATCAGCTCGACGCGCGCGAGCACCCGCGTGGTTTCGCGCGACGGGTTGAAGAGCCGATCGGAGCCGGCCATCACGAAGGCGCCCTTCCGCAGGGCTTTCTCATGCCGGCGCACCACTTGATTCTCGCGATCGAGGATCTCAATCGCGCGCGGGTAGATGCGGACCGTGACCACGCTGTGCAGCGCCGCCGGCAGTGCGGCGTAGTACGAGCCCTCGATCTGGACGAGGCCCGCATCATCGACGGTGCGCACGCCTTGGGTGAAGAAGCGAAACCCCTCGAGCGGCAAAGCCCGCAGGTGCGGCTGCTCCTCGCGATACAGCTCCAGCACCTGTCGCTTCTTCCGTCCGTGGATGCGGAGCGCCGCCCACCGCTCCTCCCAGTGCGCGAGCCACGTGTTCTGCGCCTCGATCGTGTCAAACGTGCGGCCTTTGAGCGCTGTCCCCTGCGTGTGCTGAATCGCGTTTTCGACCGTCCCCTTGCGATTCGGATCCCGCACGCGGCACGGATCCGCCACGACCCCATAGTGCGCGAGGAGCGCGGCGTAGACCGCGTTCAGCTCCGGCTCGTACAGGTCGGGGTGGATGACCCCTTCTTTCAAGTTGTCTAACACCACGTATTGCGGGCACCCACCCAGCGCCCGAAACGCTTCCTCATGCAGTTCGGCCCAGATCACCTGACTCGTCTTCCACACCACCTTCCGGAAACTCTTGCCAGAATACTTGAGCGTCATCACGAACAGACACGGCCGCTGCGACTTGCCGGACGATCGTTTCGTCGGCGCACCCCGGCCGTAGTCGACCTGCGCTTCCTCGCCGGGTAAGAACTCCAGCACGTCGTAGCGCTCCGGTGCGCGCGCCTTGAGCGTCGCCACGAAGCGCTTCACCGAGTTGTACTGGTGCGTGAAGCCGTGGGCC
>DATHEN010000746.1:0-2205 GCA_035318565.1 Polyangiaceae bacterium | reverse complement strand
CGAATCGACCGATAAATTGCCGCTTTCAGCGCCTGTGGCCTGCCAGATACGGTCCGCCAATTGCCCGAACAGCCCACCTGCCGCCCTGCCCGCTGCGCCGCCTATCACGCCACCGTACAGCGAACCGATCTCGTAACCCCTGCGTGCTCGGCGTTCGACCGCAGCGGTGTCGACGACTCGGTTGCAGCCGTTGAGCGCCGAAATCCAGGCGACGGCGCGCGACTCGCGGATCGACTGATGCTTCGCCCAGTACAGTCGATAGAAGAAGATGCCGGAGACGAGCATCAGCGTGAGCATGGAGACCACGATGATCGACTCGGCGAATACCGCTCCGCGGCGGCGGCGTTTCGATGTCAGCTTAGAGTCCATGCTCGTCCCCGTGCGCTGCGGTTCCATCAATGAATTACGGCGTACTTCGCGGCATGACGCGCGATGAACGCGCCCACGCCCTCGAAATTCGTGCGCTGGTACAGGCGTGCTTCCACGCTGTCTCGGAGCGCTTCCAGGATGCGCGTATCCGAGATACTCGGCACCAGGATGCGGAGTTGCCGGGTGAGTTTCTCCAGCGTCGAATTGGGCGGGATCGCCCCGCCGATCGCGCCAAACACGCCTTCGATGCTGCCTTCGAGCGCCCTCGCCAGAGTGGCCACGAACACGGGCTCGATGGCGGACGCGGCGAGCCGCGTGAGGGGCAGCATGCGTCGCAGCCGCGCCTTCCAGCGAATCTGCCACATCGCATCGTCCTTGCAGTTGGTGCGTTCACCGCGACGCGGCACCCAGCGTGCGTTGCAATCGAAGTAAATCTCGGCGTTGGCCCAGATCAGCGGCGTCTCCGCGGCTCGAAGACTGGATGACAGCGTCGTCGTCCCAGCGGGCGCAGCGCCGCCGAGCCGCGACAAATCGGCGACGCTCAGCCCGCGATCGTCACGCGCTGTCAGTGGGTCGTCCGGATCGGCCCACGAGAACGAGCGCATGAAGACGTTGCCGTTGGCGGCGTACTCCCACACCTTGGCCGGACGAGCGCATTTCACGAATCGCTCGTGCTGGTCCTTGGTGGTCCACGCTTCCTCGAGCTTCTTTCGCGCCTCCCGCTCTTTCTTCTTCATGCAACGCGGCAGGCGCAGCGGATTCTTGCCCTCCGCCAGGCACTGCACACTGGCCGCGATGGAAAAGAGCCTCAAGAGCGCGCGCGGTGGAAACGAGAACGGTTGGCAAAACAGGCCGGGTAGATTGCCCGTGACGGAACCCGCCAAGTCTCTGCCGGTCTCGAGCCCCTCGATCACGGCGCCGGGGAGCCCGAGCTGCTCCATCAAACCCGCCAGGTTCTCGAACACCGACTGACCCGCTTTTTCACAGAGCTTCGAGTAGTCGTCGAATTGAACGGGCAAACTCACCCCAACGCCCATGCGCGGTTGCCCCAGAAAATTGCGACCGAGCTCGTAACCGCGCCCGTAGCTCGGGGTTATCGGCACCGCGCCGGTGATCGCGCCGACGAGACAGGACGCGCTCTCGCTGATTTCCCCGGGACTCACGGCGGGGAGCAAGGAGGCGCTCAACGCCGTGACATTGCCGTCATCGCTCCCCATCGCGTACGCGCGGCTCGCATTGACGCTCGATTGGCGCGCAGCGATGATGGGCGTCGCGCTCGCAACCACCACCTCCACCGCGCGAAAGCCGGTGACCACGCGCAGCACCGTGTTGGCCACCCTGCGATCGTTCCGGATCATGAACTGCAGGGCGTTCGTGATCGGCGGGATGGCAGGGCAGCCGATGCCAATCAAGCAGAACAGGATGGCGACGATCAGCCCCAGAGCCAGCAGCACCATCACGATCCGCCACATCACGAGGATGGACAGAATGAGCGCCATGATGATGTTCAGGCTCACGATCACGTTCATGCCGCGCGCCTGCCAGACCGCATTTTCGAAGGCGCCCGCATCCGCTGCATCCTGAGCGCGCTCACGCCAGATGATCGCATCGCCGATGCTCGCGATGTGCCAGAGCCCGCCCACCAGCAGCACACCCATCACGATGCCCACCACGAGCGCCGCGCCGCGCGTATCCCGCACGAGCTCACGGCGAGCGCGCGGCATGTTCTGGCTTCTAGTGAAATGGAACATCACATCACATGTAGAGGTAGCGAGCGCCTTGGTACGCGTACGTGGCCTGACTCCGGATCTCACGCGTCCCGCCAAAGCAAACCAG
>DATHEN010000745.1:0-8112 GCA_035318565.1 Polyangiaceae bacterium | reverse complement strand
GCATGGCGATACGGCGCCGCACGAGACCGAGATCGTCCTCCTCCATGGTGGTGACCTCTTTGCCGTCGAAGGCGATGCTGCCGCGGTCGGCCTTGAGCAGGCCGATCAGCATCTTCAGCATCACGCTCTTGCCGACGCCCGAGCCGCCGCAAATGCTGAGCACCTCACCGCGCTGCACGTCGAGATTCAGCCCGTTGTAAACGAGCTTGGGCCCGAAGGCCTTCATCACCCCGCGAAAACGGATCAGCGCGCTTGGCATGCCCGAGAGCGTGCCAGTCTAATCCCGCCTCACGCACAAATCTCGTCGACGCGTATCTCCACGGCATTTCCGCCGCGAAATCGATCGGCTCGCAGGCGTCCGAAGACGACCACCGTGCCCTTGAGCTCGGCGGCGCGCGCGCCCATTTCGACCCCGAAGCCGGCCATGCGGTGGCCTCCCGGCAGGTCGAGCTCGAGCTTCAGGTGTCCCCCGCGCACCTCTCGGGCGCTCACCACGCTGCCCTCGACGGCGAGCTGCGGGGCGGGGTTGGTCGGCCCACACGGCTCCAGACGGAACAAGTCCGCGAGGACGCGCGCCGGTTCGTCCGCGGGAGCCAGGCGCGCGACCGTCTGCTCGTCTACGGCGCAGCAGGGCCCGAGCTCCGCCGCGCTCTGGCAAGCGAGCTCGAAGCGTTCGCGGAACTCGTCGAGCCGGCTCAGCGTCAGCTCCAGGCCGGCCGCAGCCTGGTGCCCGCCGAAACGCACCAGCACGTCTGCGGTGGCGGCGATGACGTCGAACAGCCGCGATCCCATCGGGCCTCGCACCGAGCCACGGCCGCGGCTCTGCTCGAAACCGACGACCACGACCGGACGCTGGTAACGCGCGGCGAGCCGGCCCGCGACGATGCCGACGATGCCGTGATTCCAGCCTTCCCTTCCCACCACCAGACCCGCGCGATTGTCCCAGCCCTGCGCCTCGATCTCTGCAATGGCCTCGGCGAGCATGCGATCCTGCAAAGCACGCCGCGACACCGACAGCTGCTCGATCTCGAGCGAGAGGGCCTGGGCTTCTTCCGGTGAGCGGGCCAACAGCAACTCGAGCGCGCGATCCGGAGCTCCGAGCCGGCCAGGAGCATTGAGCCGCGGCGCCAGGCGAAACGCCACGTCCTCGCTAGTGAGATGCGTTCCCGGGTCGATCTTCGCGAGCTCGAGCAGCGCGCGCACGCCCGGTCTCCGCGCTTCTCGTAGCGCGGCCAGGCCGGCGCGTACCAGCACGCGATTGTCGCCATCCAGCGGCGCTACGTCGGCGATCGTGCCGATCGCCACCAGATCGAGCCATTGGCGTAGATCCAGCGCCACGCCGAGCTCCGCTCGCAGCGCAGCGCCGATCGACAGCGCCAGCCCACACGAGGCGAGGCCCTTGTACGGAAATGCGCATTCGCCGCGGTGCGGATTCAGAAAAGCCAGCGCCGGCAGTGGATCCGCCGGCACCAGGTGATGATCGATGACGATCACGTCCACACCTCGCGCACGCAGAGCTGCCAGGTTTTCGTGGTCGGACGAGCCGCAATCGCAGGTGACGAGAACCCGCGCGCCAGACGCCAGGATGCGCTCGACGGCCGCCGCGGAGACGCCGTAGCCGCCGTCGAAGCGGCTCGCCAGAAAGGGCATGGCCGAGCCACCGAGCGCGCGAATTATCTCCGTGATGATCGCGGCGGACGTGATGCCGTCGCAGTCGTAGTCTCCGAACACGGCGACCGCTTCCTGCTTGCGCACCGCGTGGGCCAGGCGATTGGCGGCGAGCGCCCGATCTGCCATTTGATGGGGCGGTGTGAGGTGAGCGAGCCGCGGATCGAGAAACTTCCGGGTTTGCTCCACGTCTCCGTGACCGCGCCGGAGCAGCAGGTCCGCCACGGTGGCCGTCATGCCCAGGGCTCGTCCCCAGCTCTGCGCTTCCAAGCCCGGAAATGCCGGCAGCCGGCCTCCCGCGGAAGAATCCGGAATGCTCGGCGGTTGTGCCGGTTGTGCAAGGGGCAAAGTCATGGAGGAGTGTCGGTCAAAGAGTGCGGCAGGTTGTCGCACCCGTTCGGCACTCGACGCTTTCCACGACGTCGCTCTGAATGTCAATCCATGGTCGGACAGTTTTTGTCAGGCAGTTCCGCTGTTTAGGCAGCCCGCCCGAGGCAAAGCAGCGTCACTTCATGCCCGTTTCCGCGTGTCTCTCATCCATCACATCAGGTTTGCTAAAATCAGCGTTGGCCGATGCCGACGGGCCCCGCGCTCGCGCACCTCGAGCGAAGAGCGCTATACAGAACAGAGGAAAGAAGGAACGACATGAGCCAGAGCTATCCGTACGCCCCATCCAGAGCCGCCACCGGTAGTGCGGCCGATCGGCGCGCCCGTTTCATCGTCCGCACCTACAATCACCTGTTCGGCGCCATCGTGGCGTTCGCGTTGATCGAGTTCGGCCTGTTCGCGAGCGGCATCGCCGATGTCATCGCCATGACCGTGCTGAATGGCGGTCAGCTTCTGTGGTTCGGCGTGCTCGCCGCGTTCATGATCGTGGGCTGGCTGGCGAGCCGTTTCGCACACACGGCGGAGTCCAGGCCCGTGCAGTACGCGGCGCTCGGCAGCTACGTGTTCATGCAGGCGCTGATCTTCGTGCCGCTGCTATATATCGCGAATCGTTTCGCGCCCGGCGCCATCCAGAGCGCAGGGCTCGTCACCATGGTGGGCTTCGCCGCGCTCACGGGCATCGCATTCTGGACCCGCAAAGATTTCTCGTTCCTGGGCAGTATCCTACGCTGGGCGTTCATTTGCGCACTGCTGGTGATCGTCGCCGGCATGATCTTCGGGTTTCAGCTGGGCGTGTTTTTCAGCGTGATCATGGTGGGCCTGGCCGGCGCGTCCATCCTGTACGACACGTCGAACGTGATTCATCACTTCCCCGAGGACCGCTACGTGGGCGCCTCGCTCGAGCTGTTCGCCTCGGTGGCGCTGATGTTCTGGTACGTGCTGCGGTTGTTCCTGGCAGCCCGCGACTGATCGCCGCATCATCCTCGTGAAAAAGCGAACGCGCGGGCCAGCCGGCTCGCGCGTTTGGCTTTTGTGCGTCAGGGACGCGTGCTGCGCGCCGCGTTCCAGAGGGTCATCAACTCGGGCTTGGGAGTGCCGTCGTAGCGCCGCAACCCCATGCTACCGAACGCCTTCAGCAGGACCTCGCCGAAGAACTGTGTGTCGACGGGTCCCGTCGGCGGAGGGCCACGGAATACGTCCAGCACGCCGCACCAGGCAGCGCCGATATTGCACGGACAATTGTCCATGAACTCCGTGACCACCAGATCCCGATCCGACCACCACGTGACGAGCTCGATACCGAGCGTGCTCGCGTCCGAAAGCACGCGGCGCAGGTACCCGGCGCTGTGAGCCGTGCCATAGGCGAAGACCGGCGCGCAGCTGCCCGTGCTCGACTTGGCGACCAGCGGCGTCGACAGCCAGCCCGTCTCGGCGATGACCACCCGTTCGTCGCGGCGCTGAGCGGCGCGCACGAACCAGTCAGCCGGAAGGTCGTCCGGCGAGCTCACGCCGTTCAAAAATGGATATGACGAGATCGCGAACCGATCGCGTTCGATACCTTCGAGCACTGCGTACTGGGCGTCGAAGCACGCTGCTCGGTTCGATGGATCCGGGCAGCTGTCCTCACTGTAGCCGTACAGATGATCGATCTGAAACGACGGGAAGACGACGCGTGAAGCGCGCTTGGCTTTGACCGCAGCATAGGCGGCATTGATGACGTCTATGACGCCCGCTGTCGCGCTCGGACACTTCTCGAAGAAAAGGTTCACTTCGATCGCGACGGTCAAGTATGCGGGATCGAACTTCTCGACCATGTAGTCCACGTACCCGAGATACGCAGCGCGCTTCGCTGCGCCGTCCGCCGCAGTGCGAAAGTCGTAACAAGGCGCTGACGTCGCGTCGTCCGTCTCGACTGAGCCGTTTTCGATGCGAGTCGTGGCCGCGAGTCGCTCGCGCGTGCCGTTCAGCGGGCTGATCGAAAGGAACACGGGCTTGTGCTGATCCCGCCCCAGAGCCGCGAGCTGGTCCATGCGCTGCACCCACTCCGGGGGTGGTGCGCTCCGTGCCTCGAAAGCTGCCCATGGAATGCCGTAGAACTCCTGGTGGATGGCCACGACGTCGGCGTCTTCGACGACGTTGGCGGGGGTTAATTGAAGTCCGAGCGCAGGCCCGCTGACGAGCAGCTGTGCGCCAGTTACGGCGAGCTGCGGGCGCGCTCCGGCGTCGGACGAGACGGCGCCATCCTCCGGAGTCCCGCGATCGCCGCCCGCATCCCGAGGGCGCTCCTGAATCGCGTAGCCATCGGCAGTCTGGCAGCCGGCCAGCACCACGGATAGCAGCGGCAAGATCTGAAGCTTCATGCGAAACGCACTCCCGAGCTTGGCAAACCGCGGCCCGGGAGCGCGGCGCAGCCTCTACGGAGCTTGTGCTTTCACGCGCACTTCGTTCAAACAGGCCTGGAGCTCCGGCGTGGGAGTCCAGCCGCAGCTCACCGTCGACTGGAGCTCGCATTTGCCGAACTGCTGATAACACGCGTACTCCGGCCGCCAGAGACACGGGGTCACCACGGGCGAGCCCGCGGGCGCACAAATCTCGCCGCTGCAGCCCGTGGGCTGACAGCTCGGTCCGCACGGCCCGGGCTTGGAGAAGCCGACACCGGCTCTACGGCGTGCGCAGTCATTGGGATACGTGCGGCCATCGCAACCACACACCGGCACGAACTCGCGCGTACACGCCATCGGCGCGCTCTGGCAAACGCCAGGGCGATCATCCTTGCCGCATGCAGCGCTCGAGAACTGGCAGTACTGGCCGCTCGGACAGGGAGACAGTCCAGCGCTGCCGCACGCCCGTCCTTCGCGGTGCGACAGCTTCGAATAGTACTGCTGCGCTTCGAGCACGCGCTCTGCCTCGGGGCCCGTGCCGGCGAATGCGGCCAAGACCAGGCCTTCGTGCTCGAGACGCTTGTAAGCGTCTTGAACTTGCGCCGGGCTCGCGCCGGTCGCAGAAAAATCGATGCCGGCGAATAGACTCGTGGAGCTCGGCACGTTGAGCTGCGTCGCCGAAATGTCGTCGCAAGGGTAGCGGATGCAGACGATGGGCTCACGCTGTGCAAAGTAGAACGTGCCCCCGGGCGCGCGATCGGTCGCGGCGTCCCAGGCGTCGAGCGCGGCGAAGCGCGCCACCTCGTCGAACTCCTTCCAGGTCCCCTCGGCGAACTTGCCTTTCAACACGAGCCGGCCCTGAGCCGCTCGATTGCGAGCGTACTGGGCCTCTTCCTCGTTGAGCGCCAGCGCGGTGAAATCGATGTCGCCCGCGTAGCATTCGGCGGCGTCGCTGCCATCGAAGCAGCGTGTCACTTTCTGATTCACGCTCTTGAACCAGAAACCGCCACAGAGCGGCGCAATACAACGCCGCAGATCCGGACGAACGCTGAAGTAACCCTCTTGTGCTCGGTCATCGCAAGCGACGAAAAGAGCAAGCGCCGCCAGCACCGCACCCCGTGTCATGTGGCCCATGCCCAGGGCCTAACATGAATCGCGGGCCGTGAAATGAGACGGATTGCAGCACCAGCGTCACGAAGCGGAGCAGCAGTCCGAAGACTCTTTTCTGCTCAGACGGCTTCGGCGGTCTTCTTGCGCACCGGTGCTGGATTTTTCGCGCGCGGCTTGCGTGAGAAGAGCTTCCTGTCCAGCCACTCCGTGAGCGGCAACGCCACGTAAATAGACGAGTACATGCCGAGCACCATGCCGATCAGCAGCGTGAACGCGAACTCTTTGAGAGTGCCGGTTCCCCAGATCAAGAACGCCACCAAACTGAACATCACCGTCGCGCTGGCCAGAATCGTCCGGCTCATCATTTCCGAAAGGCTGACGTTGATGAGACGGGAGAAACTCGCCCCACGCAGCCGCCCCAGATTCTCGCGCACGCGATCGTACACGACCACGGTGTCGTTCACGGAATAGCCGATGATCGTGAGCACGGCCGCAACGGTCGTCAAATTGACTTCACGACCGAACACGATCAGCCATCCGACGGTCACGACGGCGTCGTGGAAGAGCGCCACGATCGCACCCGGCGCGAAGCGCACGTCGAAGCGGAACGCGACGTACGCCATGATGAACACCAGCGAAATGGCGACGCTCTGCAGGGCGGCGTCGCGCAACTGCGCCCCGGCTTTCGGACCGATCCACTCCACGCGCAGCGGCGAGTCCGGTACACGCGCGACACCGAGGCTCGAGCGCAGGCCGTCCATGAGCTGATCCCCTTTGCTCTTGAGCAACACCTCGACCTTGTTGTCGCGGGCACTCTGCAGCGTGGGGTTGTTCGTTCCCTCACGCAGCACGACGCCGGGGATCGCGCTGATGCGCTGCTTGACCCATTCGAGATCCGGCGCTTCGCGAAAGCGAATCGTGATCTTCTCTCCGCCGGGGCTGAACTTGACCTCGTTCGCCTGCCGCTCGGGCGGGCACTCGGGAGGCTTGGCGGCTTCGTGCGCGCACAAGCTGCGCTCGATCCGTTGTTGCTTCGACTCGTCGATGGTCGTGACTTCGCCGACGCGAATCAGGTAGCGCTGCGGGTTTTTGGGATCGTCGATCTTGATGACATCCGGCGCGTCGAAGCCGGAGTTGTTCGCGGCCTGGCGGATTTCGCCGGCGGTGATCGCGCCCTTGAAGGCTACCTCCACCTCGGTGCCGCCGCGGAAGTCCGTGCCCAGGCGCGGCCCTGGGTAGAACAGGAGCACGATCGAGCCGATGATGGTGATCAGGCTGAAGGCGGCGAAGAGGCGCCGCGCACCCATGAAGTCGTAGACGACGCCGTAAGGGAATAACTCCATCGTTCAGCCCATATCGAGGCGCGCCGTTCGCCCAACGTTCCGAACCCAGACGTCGAACATGGCCCGGCTGACCATGACGCCAGTGAAGATGCTGACCGCGACACCTACGATCAGGGTCACGGCGAAACCTTTGATCGGCCCAGAGCCATATTGGGCCAAGATCACGCCCGAAATCAGCGTGGTGACGTGGCCGTCGATGATGGCGCTGAACGCGCGGCCGTAACCGACCTCTACCGCGGCGCGCGGGCTCTTGCCGAGGCGTAGCTCCTCACGAATGCGCTCGTTGATGAGCACGTTGGCATCCACGCTCATACCGATGGTGAGCGCCAGACCCGCGATGCCCGGCAGAGTCATGGCGGCGCCGAAGGACGCCAAAATCGCCAGCTGCAGGAACACGTTCATGAGCACCGCCACGTTGGCGATGATACCGGCGCGCCGGTAGTAGAGCAGCATGAACAAGAGCACCAGGATGCCGCCGCCGACCGCTCCCTGAACACCGAGCTTGATGGAATCTTGTCCGAGCGATGGCCCGATACGCTGCTCGTTGGTCGGTGAGATCGGCGCAGGCAGCGCGCCCGAACGCAGCACCAGCTCGAGCTTGCGCGCATCGCGCAGCTGCACTTGCGGGTCCTGAGATCCCAGCGTGATCGAGGCGTGACCACCCGGAATCCGGGATTGGATGACGGGCGCGCTCTCGACCCGTCCGTCGAGGATGATTGCGAAGCGCCGCTTCACGTTGCCACCGGTGATGCGCTCGAAAATGCGCCCACCTTGATCCGTGAAGGCGAGGCCCACGTGCCATCCGCCGAGACTGCCCTGATCCTGATTCGGGGTCGCCACCGCGTCGCGGATCATGTCGCCGGTGATCTCGGCGCGGCTCTTCAGCAGATACGTGCGCCAGCCCGCCTCACTCTCTTTCAGCGTGTCCGGATCGGTCTCGCGCACGAGCTCGAAGCCGATCTCACGATCCGGCGGGAGCTCGAGCGCGGTGACCCACTCCTTGAAACGCTGGAGCGCCTGCTTGGAGCTCTCTTCGGGCTTCTTCTTGAGGAACGCGTAGTGCGTGACACTGCGTTTCTCTTCTCCGTCCGCGTCGAGACCCACCGAGGGGGTCTCACGCGGAAAGTCGATGCCTTCCGGCAGACTCTCGGGCTTGGCCGTCTTGGAGATGGGTCCGTAAAAGTCGGTGTCGTCATCGAGCAGCTTGAACTCGAGCCGCGCCG
>DATHEN010000744.1:0-2771 GCA_035318565.1 Polyangiaceae bacterium | reverse complement strand
AGCCCGCCATCCGGGCCGTGGCTCCGGGCACGGACGTGACGGTCACGTCGGGAGTACTGATCCCTCCCGGCGCGGAGTTGATTGGCGCGGAGCCCAGCTGAGCCGGTCTTCGGCTACTTGGACTTCTTCGGCGCCTTCTCGGGCTTCTTGGGGTCCCGCTCTGCTTCCGGCTTCGGCTTGTCGGCTTCCGGCTCCGGCTTACGCGTGACGTTCGCCACGTCGCGATCGATGGCATGCGGATCTTCGGGCTTGTTCTTGCGGAGAGTCGCGAGCTTTTCCTGCACGCTGCGGTCGACGTACACCATGCCCAGCACGGGCTCGCGGTTCACGGCGCGGATCAGCGTCCCGCCGTCCTGCCAGTGCGCTTCGGCGTAATTTCGGCCTTTCTCGAAGTCTTGTTCGATGACCTTGGGCGGCGAGCCGAACTTCTTGGTGAGGATCTGCATCGCTTCCTCGTACTTCTCGCCGAGCGTGCCGCCCTTACGCAGCTTGTGGTCGTCGTAGACCTTCCAGAGCTTGTCGTTGAAGAAGAAGAAATGACGCAGAGTGCCGCTGCGGAGCGTGAGGCGCGTCATGCTCTCGCCGTTGTTGTAGCTGTACTCGCCCTTCAGGGGGCCCTGGTCCACGCCCGTGGGCAGCTTGCCGAACTCGACCTTGTTGCGGCGGATGAGCGCTTTCTTTTCGGTGAGCTCGGCATCGAGTGCCTGCATGCGAGTCCCCGGTTCGACTTTCTTGTAAAGGGGCGCGAACTCGTCATCGAACTCCTTGTCGTAGAGTTTGGCGACGCCCAGGAGACTCATTCCCCACTTGAGACCCCGCGGCGAGAGCGCGACCTTCTTGCCGAGTTCCCCGACAGCGGCGGGCCGCTTGGCCTTTTCCTTCGGTTTGGCCTCGCTAGCTTTCTTCTTTTCGGCATTGCCGGCCTGCGCCAAAATTACCGATGGCGCGGCGCTGGCCTGCCCAGCAGCGAAAGCGGCGGCCAATACACCGGCTGTAGCGAGCGTCGCGAAGACCCTGAGCTTCATCACATCCTCCGAGAATCCTTGATTTTTCGCGCGGGGCGCAGAGTACCATCCGTGGCGCGACCCGGCCAAATGGCGACCCGCAACGGTGCGAGCACGCCGGTGGTATCCGGTTAGACGCTAGCGAACGTAATTCTATGGAGTACCCGAGTGCGCGCCTTTCGGGCAAGCGAGCACAGTAAGCCCACGCCGCAAGCTCGGCGATGGCAGCGAAGCGCTGGGGCAATCGGTCTCCTCGCTGCTTTGCTCGGCCCTGTCGGCGGGGCGGCGTTCGGCTGCGCGGGGGGCGCGAGCCCTTCGATAGACCCAAGCTCGCTGCCGCGCTTTGGTCCGGCAGACGCGGTGCTCTTCGACGGCCGCCTAGTGCTGGAACCGGCTCTAGAGCACGCCGATCGAGCACGAGCTGCAGCCAAGCTCCACGAGCGGGCCCGGATCGCGGACGCCGTTCTGCGGGTACGGGTGCAGACCGTCACCCGCGCATCCGTCAATCTGGGCGTCTTGTATACGGTGACAGTGGAACCACTGGCGCCTGCGCTAGCCGGCGATTTCACGCCGGGGCCCATCTCTTTGAGCGTCAGCCAGGACGACCCAGCCTTTAGCTCCCTGCGGCTGCTCGGCGCGCGGCTCGTTGCAAAAACGCTCGTTCTGTTCCTCAAGAGCTATAGTGGTGGGCCCGGCCAGGTCACGCTACGCTGGCACGCCGAACCGGATTCTGCCGATCTGCAGGCGCGAGTTCTGGCGGCCGCCGCCACGCCCTGATCGACGTGGCAAACCGGTACGATTAGAGCAGCATCCAAAGCGTCCCCACCTCCCAATCCGCGGGGCTTCATGAGATCAGTCAGTTTGAAGATGGGATCCGTCGAAATCAAAACGGTGCGTGAAATCGAAGCCATGCGCGAGGTAGGCCGGCTGGCAGCCGACACTTTGTGCGCTGTCGGAGAGATGCTCCGCCCCGGTCTCACCACCGAAGAGATCAACCACTTCGTGCACGAGGACACGCTGCGCAAAGGCGCCATCCCTGCCCCGCTCAATTACAAGGGCTTTCCCAAGAGCGTATGCACGTCGATCAACGAAGTGGTGTGTCACGGCATCCCATGCAGCCGCGTCCTCAAAGAGGGCGACATCATCAACGTGGACGTGACGCACATCTATAAGGGCTTCTATGGAGATACGTCAGCGACGTTCTACGTCGGAACCCCGAGCGAAGAAGCTCGGCACGTCACCGAAGTGAGCCGCCGCTCGCTCGAGCTCGGCATCGCCGAGGTGAGGCCAGGTGCGCGTTTGGGGGATATCGCCGGCGCCATTACCGAGTTTGCCGAGGGAGAGCGTTGCTCCGTGGTACGCGATTTCGTGGGTCACGGTATCGGCCGCACTTTTCACGACGAACCGAAGGTCAGCCACTACGGTGTGCGCGGGCGTGGCATGCGACTCAAAGCCGGCATGACCTTCACCATCGAGCCGATGATCAACCTCGGCACGTATCAGGTGGAAGTCCTGGATGACGACTGGACCGCGGTCACGGCAGACGGTCGCCTGTCGGCGCAGTTCGAACACACTGTATTGGTGACGGACTCGGGCTGCGAGATCTTGACTGCGCGTGACCGGTCGCTGGTAAACAGCGAACTATTCCCGAGCTACTTCGCGCGCTGACACACGGCGCGCATGCGCTCGCCGAGGTCGCGTGTTCCTAACCACGCACCTTGACTGATTGCTAACGGGCCGACTAGCGTGGCGCAAAATCTTGCGACC
>DATHEN010000743.1:0-2273 GCA_035318565.1 Polyangiaceae bacterium | reverse complement strand
ATCAAGTTGAGGTGATGCGGGCTGAGTGCGTCCGCCACCTCGGGGGGTAGTTCCGCATTCATCATCATGCTCCCGTTCGATCAGCGTATCGGGGTACGAACTCTATCGCCGAGGTTCTCTGCCGCGCCGCAGCCGGCTCCGCACACGCCGTTGCCTGCCTCGGCATCTTTCAGCCGTGTGGCGATCGCCGAAGTGAACTCCACGTTCTTGATGACCAAACGTCCGTCGCGCGCCACCTCGAGATCCTTGAGCTTGAACGAGGGAACGGCTTCTTTGATCACGGCGATGGCCGCCTGTGGATCGTGAATCAGCTGATTGGTCAGCTCCTGGCTGCGGATGATCGTGGTTTTTCCGTCCAGGCTCGTGGCGACGTGGTCCGTGTTGATCTTGATTGGATTGGGCATGATTCGAGTCCTTCCTTTCAATGTTTTCGAGACATCAAGCAAAGCAGGCTAACTGCAACGCCCCGCTGGGCGTGCCGGTGACATCGGTAGCTTTGGATGCGCACACCTCCCCTCGACACCGTTCATACACGCTTGCATCCGTGACTCCCCTCGGTCACTTCAGGGATTGAGATCCTCCGCTCCCATCCGTGGTTCGCGTTTCTTCGGCCGTGCCGGCTCGCCGTTGTCTACGGGCGGCCCGCTCGCCAACCATTGCCGCGCGGAATGCAGACCTGCGTCGTAAAGCAGACGCATGGAATTCTTGGTGAAATCGAAATAGCTGCCGCCCGTGATACCCACCGATCGCGCTGGCCGTATCGGTTCGTACAACTGAATGCGCCGGTAGTCCGGGTGGGCATTCAGGCTCAAGAGCAGGCGTCGGTCGTTGGCAAAGGTGTTGTCGACCAGTGTGTCCACGACGCTTTCGATCGTCTCCGCCAGCGTCATCACGGTGCTGCGAGTGTTGGCGCCGCCACGTGACTCCTGGCGGATTTCCGGCGCCAGTTTCGACTGCCCGACCTCCTGGGGCGGTTCGGCCACGAGCACGGGGATGATGAACTGGGCACCGAGAGTGATGGCCGGCGCCATGGGCGTGGTGACCAGAATGCCGCCGTCCCAGAGCAGCGCCGAATCGACGGCGATGGGTGCAAACAGCACCGGCACGGAAGCGCTTCCTAGCAACATGTCGACGGTGATCGCGTCTACACGGATGTACTCGCTGTCCTCGACCGAGCTCGGTGCATTGAGCACGTAGCGCGCGTACGAACGGCTTGCGGCGTCTACGGCGTTGATGCCGATGCGGTAGTGCCGTGTTCGAAGTGACTCGCCGCCCAGGTATTCGATCAAACGCTCGCGAAGCCGTGCCGTGTCCAAGACGGATGCTTGCCGTACATGATCGAGGAATCGAGACGTGAGATCGAAGCGATCGACGAGCAGCACTTCACCGAGCGCGCTCAAGAGATCGACAGGGCCTGGAAATCGGCGGCCCCGCAGACGACGTATGACGGAGGTCGTCAAGGTCACGCCGTTCCGGCGCAGTAGGCCGAGCACCTCTTGAATGATGTCGCCGAAGAACGCGCCGTTGGCTGCGGCGGGCGGATCGTCGGCTATCGAAAACCAGAAGTTCTTGAGATGCTCGGGCCCTCTGCCCGTCGCGATCAATGCGGAGTTGATCGCTCCCGCAGATGTGCCGGACAGAATCGTGGGCTGTCCGAAGCGTTCGTCCTCCGAGAGAGCCGCCCAAGCGCCGGCTTGAAATGCGCCACGTGCGCCGCCGCCTGAAAGCACCAACGCGAGATCCGTGAGCGGCTTCGTCATTTGCGGTTTCCGTTTGCGGCCAGCGTGGCCATTTTCGAGTTGAGTACCGACGTGGACGTGCGCTCGAGCCAGAGCGTGAGGCCAGGCGAGAGACGCTTCAAAGCGTGGATCGCGCGCGCTTCGGCGGTGACGAATACCAGGTGCTGGCGAGACCGCACCGCGCCCACGATTGCCGTCGCGACTCGCTCTGCAGAATAACCACGCGCGCGATAAATGCCGTTGATGAGCCGGCGCTTGCCGGACTGCTCGAGCACGCCGCGTGCCTGCATGCGCTCCGTCAATGGCGTATCCACCACCCCCGGGCACACCGTGCTCACGTGAATGTCATGCGGCGACAACTCCGCACGCAGCGCTTCGCTGAAGCCCATCAGCGCGAACTTCGAGGTGCTGTACGAAGCGAGCTGCCCCAGGGCGAAGTAACCGGCGAGCGAAGAGACGTTGATCACGTGGCCGCCACGACCGGCCGCCACCATGCCCGGAATGAAGGCCTTGCCGCAGTGAATGGCGCCCATC
>DATHEN010000742.1:0-2613 GCA_035318565.1 Polyangiaceae bacterium | reverse complement strand
CTCGCAGTACAATTGGTTGAGCGACACGAGCTGCGCGTTATCCGGAACGGGGGATCACGAGGGAGCAGGCGCGTTGCTGCTCGGTCCGCTCGCCGACAACGGCGGTTTTGTCCCGACCCGGGCGCCTGCTGCGGGCAGTGTGCTCATCGATCAGATCCCGAGCGCAGCTTGTCCGACTGTCAGCGATGCGCGTGGGATTGCGCGGCCGCAGGGCGTAGCGTGTGACATCGGCGCCGTCGAGGTGGTGCCCACCGCCCTCGCGTCTCGACCCCCGCAGTAGACGCGCGTCAGCGCGCGGGATCACGCTCCCAGCGAACCGGCCAGCGGCGTGGACGCGAGCAGGAGCCGGGAAACTCGAGACGAACATCGAACCAGCCGCTCCACGGCGCCCGGAACACGGATTCCGAGGCGAGGAACGGCGCGGGGTAGACAGGTCCGTCCACGTAAGAAGGACGATACGTCACGCTCGGCATCTCCTCGGCATCCGAGATGAAGCGTGAGGTTTGTCCACGCTCGAGCGCGGCCATGTAGTCGATGCCGCAACATTCCGAGCGGCAGGCTTCGAAGCTGAGCTGGACGGCTTTGCCGTGAATGAGCTCGGGGTTGTACATGTTCTTCGAGTAGAGAGCGGGAACGGAGGCGCTCGCGTACTCACGGTAGCTCGGGCCGCTGCTGAGGGCGCTCGCCGCGAGCGACAGCAAGAGCAGAATGACCGCCGAAGAAACGAGCACCCGCCGTGAGCGCCGTTGTACGTGCCGGCGCTGCATTCGCTCTTCTGCGCTGGCCTCGCTCAGGTGAACGACCAGCAGTTTGGAAGCAGTGCGCGCTCGTGCAATCCAGTTCTCGGGGATGGCCACCAAGTTGTGCTCGCGACAGTACAGACAGCGCACCCCGAGCGCACTCGCGGGCACATCGAGCGGCGCGCCGCAATTGCGGCATGTTGCAGGTCCGCCGGGCCGTTCCGGCGGGCGCGCGGCCAAGGCTGCCTGAAGCATCTGCCGCGCACGAGCGAGACGGCGCGCATTGGCGACGAGCAGTACCGGGCGCACGACGACCAGGAACAAAAATACGCCGAGCAGCAGGCTCAGCGGCACCCCGCCGACCACGTCGACCGGTTGAAAACCGACGTACGGCGCGAGATGCCACGCTTCGGAGATGACGACGAGCCAGAGGAGCAACGACACCGGGGCGACGGCCAGCGTGCCCCAGAGCACGAAGGTGCCGGCGCGCGCCCAGAAGCGCAGGGCTCGACTCGGCGGTTGACCGATCCGAACGTAGAGCTGTTCTGCGCGCCTCCGCCCAGCCGCATGCGCGCGATCGGCCGCGCGTAAACCGAGGTAGTCCGCGGGAATGGCCAGTTCGCTCTGGCAGTAGGAACAGCGAGCGCTCTCGGCGTCACCGAGCGGTACCCAGCCGCCGCAGCTCGGACAATGAAGCGGCTCGAGCCGGACCCGACGTTGCTCATCTCGATGCATGGAGCGCGATGCGTCGTGAGCTTAGCGCGGCTGCCGCGAAACCGTTGAACGGCCATCAGGACACTGCTTTTCGCCTCGCTCCCTATGATTTGCCGCTATCTGATGGCAGGTTCCGGCGCGATCGCCGCCAACGGGGCAGCTGCACACTGTCCGTTGCGTTCACGCCCTCGTCGCTCGGCAGCACGTCGCGCGACCTGACGGTGGTGCAGTAGCGACGACGGCCTCAGCTCGATCGCGCGCGCCGGCGCAAGCGACCGCCGGCGATCAAGGCTGCAGCGAGGCAGCCGCCGCTGCGCCGCCGCCTTCGGAATAGCCCCACAACAACACGGGCGCATGCGTGTCCAGAGCCGTACCTGATGCGCGCACAGCGGCTCGCACCGAGTCGAGCACGGCGTGGCCCAGCGAGCGGTTCACCACGTACGTATGCATTCCTGGAGTGCCGAGCCCTTCGTAGTCGCTGATCGCGACCGCCCAGCCCCGATCGAGCGCGCTCCTGATGGGCGCAATCTCGTAAGACGAACCATTGATCAGCGATTTCGATCCAGCGCAGGCGTCGCCCAGGCCCTGCGAGCCGACCGCATAACCCACGATCGGACGCGGTGTCTAGATTAGTCCGCTCTCGAGCAACGCCCAATCAGCAATCCGAACATGAACAGCCGTATGATCGCGGGATTTGAATCTGGCTCCTGTCTTGATTCGCCAGTGCCGAGGCGCGAGGCGCAGAGTGCAATACGCAAGACTCTGTCGCAGGGCGGCGCGCCGCGAAATAGTACGGCTGTACCAAGGGAATGTCCGCAGAATGCCTTTTCGATCACTTTCAGTTCACGTTGAGTGATTCGCGTCGCCACGTGTTGCCGATGCGGCGAAGGAAGGATACCTGGGAGGTATCATGCGTTATCGGTTGGGATTTCGCGCTGCGCTGCGTCGCGCGCAGTGCTCGAGTGCCGCGGCCGCCGTCCTTTCGCTCGTCAGTACGGCGCACGCGGACGTCGTCAGCAGAGAGCGCGACTTTTGCGACTCGAGCGAACGAGTTGCGATTCTTGCGGACGCCAGCCACCCCAGAACGACCATGCGGATCGGAGCCATCGCCGTAGACGCGAGCCACGTTTACTTCGCGACCGACGGTTATGGCGAGTGT
>DATHEN010000741.1:0-2371 GCA_035318565.1 Polyangiaceae bacterium | reverse complement strand
GGACGGGGCCTGTGGTTGCCGGGTGGTGTCTACGAGCTCAGCACAGGTCGGCTGGGCATTCGTGCCGCTGCTGGCCGCGCTCCGCAGGCGCCGGTCGGCTGGACTGCGTAGCTGAACACTGCAAGACGTCGAGTTGGCGCTTGACAGTGGTTGGGTGTTTGCTGCATATACGTGGGCGAGTGGGGAAGCGCTTCGGCGTGTCCCTGCGTCAGAGGTTTCGTCATGCAGCCCCTTCGCCAATCCACCCACGTGAGAAGCATAGCGTGCGCAGGTCATCGCCTGTGTGTGCACGCTCGCGTGTCAAATCCGCTTTTTGATGCGGGTTTGTGGGGCTTCATCCAGGAGGGTGGCGCCTAGGCGGTCACTGAGTTGCTCGGTTCAAGAGCGCTCGAAGGCCGCCACGGGAAACCCAGGCGGCCTTCGTCGTTTGTGACTTGGGCCGTCGAAAAGAGCGCGAGTCGGAGCGCGGCTGTGTCGGAATCGAAACAACGATTCTAATGCGTCGCAAGCGTCCGTTCGTGCACGCAACGTGAGGAGTTGGTCATGACACGCATCAAGCTTTGTCTCTGAGGCATGCCTGACGGTAAGGCCTCGGATCATCAGTCAGCCGCAACGCCGCGCGCTTCGGACTTCGTTAGAAGTCTCCGGGGCTCGTCCGGACGTTGCATCACCCAGGCTTGCTGAACGCTGGCTGACAACCAGCAGGGACCCACGGTAATCGGTTCGAATCCGATCTGCGGCACACCGCCGCAGTAGCTCATGGGTAGAGCATGGGAACGACCTCAAAAGTCGTTTGTTACACCAGGCCCCGGGAGCTTCGAGATCCACTTCCGCCGTTAGACTCGTCTATCGGTCGAAACTCTTCGCTGCGCTGAGAGAAGCGCGCGCCAGGCGCACGTGAAGGCCGTCGTACGGCGACCGCTCGAATGCCCGCCTGACAGCCCACTTCCATTCACCGCTGCGAGGAGCCGCGACGTTCGAGCGTGACACCGTCAACACCGAGCTCACCGAAGAGCTCGGCGGCGCGATGTGCGCTCGCGTCAGGAGCTCGAGCTCTCGGGGCCGCTTTTTGTTTTTCGAATCAACAGCGAGGAATCTGTCATGTTCAAACGAGTTCGCGTCAAACTGAACGAACGGGTGGTCATCTTCAAGAACGGTCTGCCGCTGCGCGCCTACGGCCCTGGGCGGCACAGGCTCTGGGGTCGCAATCTCACGGAGCAGCGCTGGGACACTGACAAGCTCGTGTTCCGCGCGCTGCCTGAAGTGCGTGCCGTCCTGCCGGGTGAATGGTACCGCGAGCTGACGCTCGGACCGCTCGAGCGCGCTGTGCTGTACCGCGAAGGCGTGCCGGTCGTGTTTCTGCGGCCGGGTGCTCATCGCTACTGGGTGGCCGACCCGTCGGTGCGTCTAGTGATCTTCGACGTGGTCGAGCCCCTGCCGGCGCTCACCACGGAGCTCGAGGCCGTGATCCCGGCTGCGGAGTACATCGACGTCACCGTGCAGGCTCACGAGAAGGGCCTTTGTTTGGAGCAGGGCCGCTTCGTGCGCGTGCTCGAACCGGGGCGTTATAAACTGTGGACGCACCCGGAAGCGCGCACGCAAATCGTCTGCGTCGACATGCGGCGTACGGAAGTGACCATCGCGGGCCAGGAGCTCATGACCCGCGACAAGGTGACCTTGCGGCTCACCTTGACCGTGGAATTCGCGATCGAGGATCCTGTGCTCGCTACCCAGAAGCTCGCGAACCTGCGCGACTCGGTGTACTTGGCCGTGCAGCTCGCTGCGCGTGACTACGTCGCCGGCGTCACGCTCGATCAGTTGCTCGAGGGGCGCGACGCGTTGACCCGCTACCTCGAGAGCGACGTCGTGCCCAAGGTCGCGCGTTTCGGCGTGCGCGTCGAACGCGTGGGCGTCAAAGACGTGGTTCTGCCGGGCGAGATGAAGACCCTGTTCAACCGCGTGATCGAGGCCGAAAAGGCGGCTGCGGCCAACGTGATCTTGCGTCGCGAGGAAACTGCGGCAACGCGCTCTCTCGTGAACACCGCGCGCCTGATGGCGGAGCAGCCGATCCTGCTTCGCCTGAAGGAGCTCGAGGCCATGAAAGAGATCGCAGGTCAGATCAAAGAGGTGCGTGTGGTGGTCGGTTCCGACAACTTCAAAGCACTGCTTCCGGCAGAGCTCCTCGGCAAGGCGCAGGTCTCGTGAGATGCCTGCGTGAAAGAAGCCCTCGGTTGCTGAATTGCAGCGACCGAGGGCGCTTTTTCAATCCGTGGCGAAACAGTAAATGTGCCCGGCTCCGCCGCGTGGCGCGGTGTCGTTGCAGCCGGCGCTCGGATGCGACGAGTACCACGACGAAAACGGCGGACTGGCG
>DATHEN010000740.1:0-2250 GCA_035318565.1 Polyangiaceae bacterium | reverse complement strand
TGATTTGTACGAGCAAGGCGTGCGGACCCTCGGGTGCGACGGGCGGCGCACTTCGTGCAGTCGCGCGCGCATCCACTCGAATCACGGAGTACACGAGCATGACATTCACAGCACGAATCATTCACGCCTCTGCTTTGACCGCGCTCGCCCTGGCGGCGACTGCCTGCGGAGCGGAGGGCTCAGCGAGCGAAGAAACGGTGCAACAGGAATTCACGGGTTCGGCCCGCTTTTCGACCGCGCTTTTGAAAGATGCGAGCGGCAAAGGGGTAGGGTGGATTTTCTTCAGTCCGGGCCGCGAAGGCACCGTCGTTTCCGTATCCGTAGACATTCCCGAGTTCATGGGCGGCGTTCACGGGCTCCACGTGCACGCGAACGACAACCCTGCCAACGGTGAAGGCTGCGTCGCGGATCCGGCCCAACCGGCGAGCACGCACTTCGTGTCGGCGGATGGTCACTACAACCCCGCAGGTGCCACGCACGGCGACCACTCTGGGGACATGCCCGCCCTGCCGTTCACTCACTCGGGCAAAGCGCGCATGAGCTTCGTCACCGATCATTTCACTCCTGAAGATCTGAAAGGCAAAGCCGTAATTTTGCACCAGGCTGCGGACAACTACGGCAACGTTCCGGTCGGCACGGCGCCGAACCAGTACACGCCGAACAGCGGCGAAGCGACCACGCTCACCCAGAATACGGGGAACGCCGGAGCGCGCATTGCTTGCGCCGTGATTCAGTAATTTCTCCTGTGCGCACGTCGGTCAATAAGAAGCGAGCTCGCACTCGAGCACACGCTGCGTGGGACACCGAACGCTGACAGGATGAACATCGCTGAAAAATACTTCTAGCTGGGTGGCCCAGCGCGTCCTCTGAATCCGTGAACGCGACTGTGCGCATTGGCGAGAAGTCGTGATGTGTGTGGCCGCATAGGGAACCTGTAACCGTTTTGCCACGCGAGTGAGGCGCGCTTGGTGTCATCGTTCACGCTCGCGGCGAGGCTCTCGAGGAACTCTCGAGAAAAACAAGCAGTGACGGCGTGGTCTGCACCTTGCTATGCCGTCGGGGGAGGTTCCTTTTGAAGCATTCATTCAGTTCGTTCTTAATTACTTCGGTTGCTCTCGTGTGTACCGCTGCCTGCGGTGACAGTGACAATGACAGCGCCGCTACCGAGGAAGACTACGACGACGTTGCGCAATCGCTCGGCGTCGTCGTCTCCACCGGCAACGGCGGTGGTGAAGTGGTCTCTCTGGCCGACTCGAGCGATCTCGCAATCGGTATCGCACCGCTCGGCATCACACTGAAGGCGGCAGGTGAATTCAATGGTAGCCGCGCGGGCGTCGCTTACGACTACGCGCTCACCTGCAGTGACGAAAGGGGACAACGGCTCGACGCGTGCGGCGCACAGACCGATACCGCCAGCGTCAACGTGGCATGGTCCGGCAACCTGGTGCTACCGAACTTTTCGGCTGCGATGGAGCGCCAGGGCACCTGGCAGCTCACCGGCCTGCAAGCGGGTACGGCCGTATTCTCGGGCAATTCGAGCTTCGAGGCGGACGCCCAGTTTCAAGCAGCCTGGCGTAACATCCAGCGCAAGTACCACCTCAGCTACACTGCAGTTTACGACGACGTCACCGTTCAGCGCTTGCCCCGCGGCATCGTCAGCGGGTCCGTGCACTACGATGTGACGGCATCGCGCAAGGCATCGAGCGACAAAGGCGCCTCGGAGGCGACGTTCGACGTCAGCGCCGATCTGACGTTCTCGAACGGCAGCGCCGATCTCACGCTGGACGGCAGCCATCACTACACCGTCAACGTCGTCTCGGGGCAGGTCACCCGCCACAAGTAGTCTTCGGTTGCGACGTGCATCGCGGATTTCCGCTGCCCCACTTCTGGTGAGGGCCGCAGAAATCCGCTGCACGCTTCAGCAGCTCGCTGTTACTTGCCGATCTCTTTTTCCAGCGTGGCGAGCTCCTGCTCCAGATTCGTCGCCGTGATTCGCTGTTCGGCTTCTTCCTCGAAGTCGACCTCGGTGGGAATGTCTTCGGTGTCCGCCGCGGCCTCGGCTGTCGCGGTTGGCGCGGCCGGGTCGGCCGCCGGGGTACCCGCCTTGTCGCTGGGCGCGACGGGCTCTGCCGGAGAAGCGGCGCCGGTGGTGGTGGTGGTTTCCTCGGGTTTCGGCTTCTGATCACAGCCGGCGACTGCCAGCGCGAGCCCCACGCACACGAAACTCACGGTCCTCATCGTGTCTCTCCT
>DATHEN010000739.1:0-8707 GCA_035318565.1 Polyangiaceae bacterium | reverse complement strand
GACGAGCTCACTCCCGCGCCAAGACGCCGCACGTTTGCTCGAGCTCGTCAGACGCCTCGCAGCCGACGGTGTCGCCGTCATTTACGTCAGTCACTTTCTGGAAGAGGTGCTGCGCGTCGCCGATCGTTACACCGTGCTGCGTGATGGTCGCTCGGTCGTCACGGGGGACGTAGCGGACGCGACGGCCAAACAGTGGGTCGAGCAGATGGCGGGTAGACCCATCGAAGACGTGTTTCCGGCTGTGCCGCACGAAGCCGGGGAGGTTCTGCTCGAAGTCGCCGGGCTCATCGTCGAGTCAGCGCCGGGCGTGAGCTTCAGCTTGCGACGCGGCGAGATCTTCGGGCTCGCGGGCCTGCTAGGAGCGGGGCGCACCGAAGCGTTGCGCGCGTTATTCGGCCTCGACCCCGCGCGCGACGGAACGATTCGCGTGCGCGGCGCCGCTGACCGCTGGCGGCGCCCGTGGGCACGGCTCGCCCAGGGTATCGGCCTGCTGTCCGAAGATCGCGCGACGGAGGGACTCGCGCTCGGCATGAGCGTCGTGGATAACCTGACGCTCTGTCACCTCGGGCAAACGTCCAAGTGGGGTTTCATCAGTCGCACGGCACAACAGCGCCGCGCGGAACGATGGATCCGTACGCTCGGGATCCGCTGCGCCGATCCGTCGGCACCAGCCGAAGCGCTCTCCGGCGGCAATCAACAGAAGCTCGCGCTCGCGCGCCTGCTCGATCGCGACGTGGACGTGGCGCTGCTCGACGAGCCCACCCGCGGCGTGGATGTCGCGAGCCGAGCGGCAATTTACCGCGCAGTCGGCGAGCTCGCAGCAGCAGGCAAGGCTGTGCTGTTCGTCAGCTCGTATTTGCCGGAGCTGCTCGGTGTGTGTGACCGTATCGGCGTCATGCACCGCGGCCGACTCGTGGCCGCGCGAGCGACCAGCGAGTGGACAGAGGCCACCCTGCTCGAAACCGCCGCGACGGGGGTCCCGCCGAGCGTCAAAAATCGATAGCACGTTACTGACAGTCGAAGCGCGGTACCGGAAACGCCTCACCGGGTCGCGCAAACCAGTACCCCTGCATCAGGTAGCAGCCGGCCTCCGCGACCTCATCCCGCTCGGCAGCTGTTTCGATACCCTCCGAAGTCACGAGCATGCCGAGCTCGTTACACATGGCGACCATCGTGCGAACCAACGTTCGCTTGGTCGGCTCACGGTCTAGATTTCGGATCAGCGAGATGTCCAGTTTCACGATGTCCGGCTCGAGCAGCGCGAAACTTTCGAGTCCTGCGTAGCCGGCGCCCAGGTCGTCGATCGCGATTCGAAAACCCAGCTTGCGCAGCGCCGCGATTTTCGCGCGCACATTGGGCACCTTGCGCAGCGAAGCGCGCTCGGTGATCTCCAGCACGATGCGGTGCGCGACGGCGGCTAACCGTGAATCCGGATTGAAGAGCTCGCCGTCGCTCAAATCGCCAGGGTGTAAATTGAGAAAAAGGAGTACGTCGTCCGGTAGCGCGTCAATCGGCTCCGTTGCTTTCTGACGAATCGTGCGTCCGAGCTGATGCAGCTTCGAAAGCTGCTCTGCGGCGTCGATCAAAGCACCCGGATGCAGCAACGTCGGCTCGCGCGAGCGAAGCAGCGCTTCGTAGCCGAACACCGTGTTTTTCTTACAAGAAACGATGGGCTGGTAGACGATGTGGAGCGACTCGAGGGCGCGCCCAAAGCGCGCGACGAGGCCGGCGTAGTCGCCTACGAGCCGATCCAGGCCCCCTGCCAGATCCAGAGCGCCCCGCTTCGCCTTGGCGAGTCGGTGAAGCCGAACGGCGTCGTCGGCCACCTTGACGAGCGCCTGAAGCGCGACCGGTTTTACGAGGTAGCGAAGCGCACCGTATTCCATCGCTTTCGCCGCGCTCTCCACGGACGGCACGCCCGTGATCAGGACCACGGGCACATCGAGATCTCGTTCGCGAACGCGTTCCAACAGCTCGAGTCCGTTCATACCCGGCATGTCGATGTCGCTCAGAATCACGTTGAACCACGCAGCATCCAGAGCTCGAGCGGCTGCGCTGCCGTCGAGCGCAATCGTCACCTGATAGCCGGACTTCGCGAGCGCGCGAGCATGAGCCTTGAGCAGCGCTTCGTCGTCATCCACCACCAGCGCTCGCGGCGCCCCTTCTTCCTCTCCGGTCATCATCCCTCCTTCGGCGAATTCCGGCCCGACGCGCCGGGTGCGTCGTTGTCCAGAACCTCGCGCACCTTTCTGGCAAGGACACCGGGAGTGATGGGTTTTTGCAGGAACGCCACGCCGGTCTCGAGCACACCGTGGCGCACGATGCTGTCGTCGGTGTAACCCGACATGCACAGCACCTTCATTTCCGGTCTTACTGCTTGCAGACGCTTGGCCAACTCCGGTCCACTCATTTGCGGCATCACCACGTCGGTAACGAGCAGATCGATTTTTTGGGGGTGTCGCTCACAGAGCAACAAGGCTTCGCCCGCGTGCTGCGCCGCGATGACGCGGTAGCCCTGGCGCCTGAGAACGTTCAACACGACCGTACGTACTTGCTCCTCGTCTTCTACGAGCAAAATCGTCTCGGTACCGCGGAGAGTGCTGGGTGCAGCTGGGGGGCGTGCGACGTCCAACTCCGCATCGACTCTCGGCAAATACACCTTGAACGTGCTTCCCTTGCCGGGCTCGCTGTAAAGCCAGATGGTTCCGCCGCTCCGCTGGACGATGCCGAACACGGTCGACAGGCCCAGGCCCGTGCCCTTGCCCTTCTCTTTCGTGGTGAAGAACGGTTCGAAGATGCGCGATTGGATGGCCCTGTCGATGCCGCACCCAGTATCGGTCACGGCGAGCATCACGTACGGGCCCGGTCGCGCTGGCACGTGGTTCTGCGCATAGTGCTCGTCGAGCTCGACGCAGGTCGTCTCGATCGTCAGCTGACCGCCGGTCGGCATCGCGTCCCTGGCATTCACCACGAGGTTGAGGATCACTTGCTCGATGTGACCCGGATCCGCCTTGATGTGGCCGACGAACTTGCCCGTGGCATAGACCAGCTCCACGTCCTCGCCGACCATGCGCTGCAACATCTTTTCCAGGTCGCTGAGCACCTCGTTGAGATCGAGCACCTTGGACTCCACCACTTGTTGGCGGCTGAACATCAGGAGCTGACCCGTCAAACCCGCCGCACGTGACGCCGCTTTCTGGATCTCCTCGATGTCGCTGCGCAGCGGGTCCGATGCCTTCAAGTCTGCGAGAATGAGCTCGCTGTAGGTGAGAATCACCGAGAGCACGTTGTTGAAATCGTGGGCTACGCCGCCGGCGAGGCGACCCACCGCTTCCATCTTCTGAGCCTGGCGCAGCTGCTCCTCACTCGCACGCAGAGCCTCCTCGGCGCGCGTACGCCCCGCCTCGGCGAGCCGGCGTCCGGTGAGATCTGCGCTGAAAGCGATGCATTTCGGATACTCGAGCATCGCCACGCCAACCAACAGCGGTATGCGAGTGCCATCCTTGCAAAAGTTTTCAGTTTCCCAGGCCGGGGCGATGCCGGTGTCGACCAGCTGCTGCAAAGCCCGCTGACCTCGCTCCATGAACTCGGGCGGCGTCAAGTCGGACCAACGCACCACGCCTTGCGTGAGTTCGTCACGCGAGTACCCGATCATTTTCAGGTAGGCGTCGTTGGCTTCCAGAATGCTGCCCTGAACGTCTGCGATGGTAATGCCGATGATCCCGGACTCTGCAAGGCGACGGAAGCGCGCCTCGCTTTCACGGAGCGCCGACTCCGTCTGGCGCCGCTCCGAGATATCCCGCACGAAGGCGATGAATGCGGGCGGCGATTCGCTTCCGACGCGGGTTATCGCCAGCTCGACCGGAAACTCGCTGCCGTCGCGCCGGACCGCCGTGACCTCGAGGCGCCTGTTCAGAATATGGCTCTGGCCAGTTTCGAGGTAATGTTTCAATCCCTGCGTGTGGGCGGCTCTGGACTCGGCAGGGACAATGAGCTCGCACAGCGGCGTTCCAACCGCCTCGGCTCGGGTGAATCCGAACATGCGCTGAGCTGCTGGGTTGAACTCGGTGGTAACGCCGCCTGCGTCCATGCCGATGATGGCGTCGAGCGCACTCTCCAGGAGCGCGTGCGTCTGAACATCGCTTTTGCGATGAGCCGCGCGACGGCTGTATTCCCGAAGCTCGCGTTGCAGGGCCGGGAGCAGTCGTCCCAGTTTGTCTTTCAGGACGTAGTCGTCGGCGCCGGCTCGCATCGCCTCGACGGCCACCTCTTCACCGACGGTCCCGGAGACGACGATGAACGGCAGGTCGATTCCGGTGTGCCGCAGCACGTCCAACGCCTGCATCGCGCTGAACTTCGGCATCGACCAATCGCAGGTGATCGCGTCCCATTGGCCCGTCGCGAGCGCGGCACGCATGGCGTCCGCCGTTTCCACGCGCTCGAACTCGACGACCATCCCACTCTGGCGTAGCTCATGCACGACCAACTTGGCGTCCGAGACAGAATCCTCGACGAGCAGGACGCGCAGCAGCGAGCTCATCGCGAGCTCCTCGGCATCGGAGGCAACTCGTTCAGAATCAGCCAGAAGCGCCCCACGGTTTCGGCGGCAGCGGCGAACTCCGCAAAATCGACGGGTTTACGTATGTATGCGTTCGCGCCCTGCTCGTAACTCCTCCGCACGTCTTCGTCTTCGTTCGACGCAGTCAGCACCACGACCGGCAGAAAACGCGTGCGTTCGTCGGCGCGGATCCGCCGCAATACTTCCAGGCCATCCAGCTTGGGCAGTTTCAAATCGAGCAGTACCAGGTCCGGCAAGCGCGCGGCGCCGACGCGCGAATCCTCGCCGCCCGGGAGCAGATAATCGACAGCGGCTGCGCCGTCGCGCAGCACGGTGATTTCGCAAGGCACACCGCTGCTCTTGAAAGCCAGAACAGTCAGCTTCTCGTCGCTGGAATTGTCTTCCACGAGAAGTATGCCTTTCATTCGCACGCCTCCGAGCGGCTGCCAGGTAATGCGAAGTAGAACGCGGCGCCCGCGTCCACTGCGCCGTCCGCCCAGATGCGACCGCCATGACGACGTACGATGCGCTGTACCGTCGCAAGCCCAATGCCCGTTCCAGGAAACTCACTCACCGTGTGAAGTCTCTGGAACGGTGCGAACAGTTTATTGGCGAAGGCCATGTCGAAACCGGCGCCGTTATCGCGAACGAAGAACGTTCGACCCTCGACCGCGTCCGTGGCGCCGACCTCGATGCGCGGGTGCGAGACGTTGCTCGTGAACTTCCAAGCATTGCTCACCAGATTTTCCATGAGTACGCGGGCGAGCGTCGGATCGAGATCCGCGCGCAGTCCGTCGTGAATGACGACCTCGACCTCGCGCCCGGGCTCGAATTTGGCGAGCTGTAAGGCGACCGCGCGAGCTAGAGCGGAAAGATCGACCGTTTCGCGCTTCAATTGGCTGCGCGTGAGCCGCGCCAAGGCCAGCAGCGCATCGATCAAGGTTCCCATCTTCTTGGCGTTCAGCAGGATTTCCTGCAGCCAATCTCGTCCTTCGGCGTCCAGTTGCTCGCGATAGCGGTTCAAGAGCACCTGCGCAAATCCGTTCATGCCACGCAGCGGGGCGCGCAAGTCGTGCGCTACCGAGTAGCTGAACGCCTCGAGCTCGCGATTCGACTCCTCGGCTGCGTCTCGGGCGCGCGCGAGTGCTTGCTCCGCACGGATGCGCTCCGTGATGTCGCGCACCAACGTGGCCGCTCCAATCAAGCTGCCGTTGGAGTCGCGAACGGGTGACAGCGTAACGGATACATGAAGCGCCCTGCCGTCCTTCCGAACGTGCACCGTGTCGACTCGCGCGGACTCCCCCAGCGCGAGTCGTCTCAGAATGTCTTGCGTTTCGTGCTGTCGTTCCGCTGGCGACAGCAGGGAAACGGACATTCCGAGGACGTCCTCGGTAGTGTAACCGAACAGGCGGCGCGCGCCTTCGTTCCAGCTCGTGATCGCACCGGATACGGTCGTACCAATGATGGCATCATCCGAAGAATCGACGATGGCTGCGAGGCGAAATCGCTGCTCGTCGGCGCGCTTGCGCTGACTGATGTCACGGATGGCGCTCGACACCAGTCCTCCTTCCTCCGTTTCGAGCGGACTCAAGCTGATCTCGATCGGAAACTCGCTGCCATCCTTGCGAAGTCCGTACAGCTCGAGCCCGGAGCCCATCGCGCGCGTTTTGGGCTTTGCGAAGTAGCCGGCGCGATACGCCGGGTGCCGTTTGCGGTATCGCTCCGGGACCAGCAGCTCGACCCACTGGCCGAGCAACTCCGCGCGGGAGTAGCCGAACAATTTCTCCGTCTGCGCGTTGACGAGTAAAATCCTCCCGTCCGCGCCCACGATGACCATCGCGTCCGGAGCCGCTTCGAGAAGCCCCCTGAATTTTTCCTCCGCGCGCTTTCGCCCCGTGATGTCACGAATCGCGCTCGAAACCAGCATTCCCATCTCGGTATCGAGCGGGCTCAAACTGATTTCGACGGGAAACTCCGTTCCGTTCTTGCGAAGGCCGTACAGCTCCTGCGCCGAGCCCATGCCTCGAGGCAGTGGGTTTGCGAAATAGCCGACTCGGTGACCCGGGTGGCGCTGACGAAAGCGCTCCGGAATCAGCACCTCGACCGGTCTTCCGATGAGCTCCGAGCGAACATAGCCGAACAGCCGTTCGGTTTGAGTGTTGGTCAGCACGATTTGCCCGCTGATATCGACGATGACCACCGCGTCCGGCGCGGCCTCTAGAAGACCGCGGAACATCTTTTCGGAGGCCTTCGCTTCCCGGAGATGTTCCGTCGTGGCCGCGACGGCCTCGTTACTCCGGCGCATGGCAGCCAATTCGAGCTGACAGCGCTCGAGCGCCTGAGTGCGAGCTGCCAGCGCGTCGAGCAGCGCGTTCAACCCCGCGCCGCAGCGCACCCGTATATCGTCAGATTGCGCATTTTCCGGTATGGGCACCCGCGCCGCCGCGTTGCCTTGCGAGCACTGCGCGAGAACCTCCGCAAATTCTTCGAGCATGCCGCACCCCGTCTCCACATCTCATCAGAGCGCCGTGAAACTGTTCGCAACGTGTCGCTAGTATTCAGCTTGTGGACCGGCGATTCCCTCGCATCGCGCCGCTCCCGACCCGAACTAGGAGTGTATCACCCTGAGTGCGCTCCCGTAGAGAGTGATTTTCACCGCCGGCGGCGGCCCAGCAAGCGAGCGCTCGGCGATCGGCGTCTGCTGTTCGGTTGGGTTCGGCGTTTGCGATCTCGACGTTCACGCGTTTACTGGCAGGCCAACCCATGGAGTTCGGATGTAGCGTGGAATCACGGTCGAGGCGGACGCCGAGACACTCGTCGCGACTATTCGTCGAGTCGAGGTTTGCCGACGCTCCTCGGTGTGTGCAATCGTAGCCACCCTGCTCGAAACCGCCGCCACTGGAGCCTCACCGTGAACGACGCGGCCGCGCAGCGCTCGCCTCTTGCCCGCCTGCTGGCATTGCTCGGCCCGTTCCTGGCCCTCGTGCTCGTCGTGGCGCTCTTCGCCTGGCTCGCGCCGGAGCAGTTTCTGTCCAGCTACAACCTGAAGACGGTGGCCGTTCAAACCGTGCTGGTCGGGCTCGGTGCGATCGGCGCCACGTTCGTGATCGTGAGCGGCGGCGTGGACCTCTCCGTCGGTTCGGTGATCGCCCTGTCTTCGGTGGTCACGGCCGTGCTGCTGCGCGACGGCTCGAGTCCAGTCCTGGCCGTGCTGGGCGGCATCTTCACGGGAGCCGGCTTCGGCGCACTGAACGGCATCCTGATCACGCGGCTCAAGATCGTGCCCTTCATCGTCACACTGGGCACGATGGGCATCGCGCGAGGCCTCGCGAAGTATCTCGCGTCGGAGCAGAAGGTGGACGCGCCCGCGCATGGCCTGCCTGCGTGGATGGCCAAAACTCCGGACCCTGAGTGGCTGCTGGTGGCGCCCGGCGTCTGGCTGCTGTTCGGGCTCGCGATCGCGATGGGCCTCGTGCTCAGGCGCAGCGTGTTCGGCGTTCATACCTTCGCCATCGGCTCGAACGAGCGGACCGCGCACCTGTGTGGCGTCCGAGTCGAACGCACCAAGCTCGTCATCTACAGCCTCGGCGGCCTGTTCGCGGGGCTTGCAGGCGTGCTCCAATTTTGCCGGCTCACGGTCGGCGATCCGACTACGGCGCTCGGCAAGGAGCTCGACGTGATCGCGGCTGTCGTGATCGGGGGCGGCAGCCTGGCCGGGGGCAGCGGGAGCCTATTGGGGTCGCTGATCGGCGCGTTTTTGATGTCGTTTCTTGCGAACGGCTGCACGCTCACAGGCGTCCCGAACTACGTTCAGGAAATCATCGTCGGCGTTATCATCGTGGCAGCGGTAGGCATCGACCAATGGAGACGCGCGCGAAGTCCGAAATGAAGACGCGAGGGGCCATATGGATACTGAGCTTCATGCTGGCAAGCTGCAGCGGAGCCGCCGTGCAGCCCGATCGCGCAGCCTCGCCGAGCTCGCCCGCGGCCCCGGCTTCGGCCGCTGCCGGTAGCTTCGGCAACGACCTGGCGTTTCTGAGCCGGCACAGCGCGCTCGTCGTCCTCAAGGCTGCCGATGGCCGAGCACAGGTCGCTGTCGCGCCGGAATACCAAGGCCGAGTCTTGACGAGCACGGCGTCGGGCCTCTCC
>DATHEN010000738.1:0-2110 GCA_035318565.1 Polyangiaceae bacterium | reverse complement strand
GCCCACACGCCGGCTGCCGTGAACCACAGGATCGACGCGCTGATGCGAGCGCGCGTCGAGGAGACGATCGAACGCGGTCGCGACGCCGTGATCCGGCGCATCGCGGAGCTCGACACCGAATGGGACGTGGACCGCGCGCTGATGGCCAACTTCGCAGTCGTGGGCGGAGCGGCGTTCGCGGGCGGGCTCGCGCGCTACACCGCATCGCCCAGGAACAAAGGCCTGTTGTTCCTGTTCGGCGCCCAACTCGGGTTTCTGCTGCTGCACAGCACGGTTGGATGGTGCCCTCCTGTCGGGGTCTTGCGGCGGCTCGGAGTTCGCACCAGCCGCGAAATCGCCTTCGAGCGCCAAGTCCTCCACGACAGCCTCGACGCAAACCAAAACTGACCACGGCGCGTCCGGGCCAGCGAAACGGCCGATCCGGAGCTGCCTGCGCGCGAGTCCAGTGTGGCATCGCGCCGCGGTCTCGCGCGCGTGATGACCAGCGCGCGCGCACGACGGCCGCTACGAGCGGCTCGAGCGGCTCGGCCGGGGCGGGATACTCGCAGGAGATCGTCGCCGAGATGCTCCGCTTGATGCTGCATGGCGGAAGCCCTGTACGAAGCCAATCGCAGCGAAACCAGGCACTGACCGCGCGCCCGGGGCGGCTCGGCGGGGCGGACGTGGCGTCTGCTAGACGCGGGCGCCGAGCGGAGCTAGTAGGCGGCCCAGCATGATTTCCACGGAGAAGGTTACCCTCGCGTTCGGCGCCCGTCCGCTGTTCGAAAACGTCGACGCCAAGTTCACGCCGGGCAACTGCTACGGCCTGATCGGCGCCAACGGGGCCGGCAAATCGACGTTCCTGAAGGTGCTGTCAGGGGCGCTGGAGCCGAGCTCGGGGTCGGTCTCGGTCGCATCCGGGCTGCGCATCAGCACGCTGCGCCAGGACCACTTCGCCTACGACGAGTCGCGGGCGGTCGAGACCGTGATCATGGGCCACGCGCGCCTGCACGCGGTCATGGTCGAGAAGGACGCGCTCTACGCCAAGCCCGACTTCAGCGACGAGGACGGGATCCGAACGGCCGAGCTCGAGGCCGAGTTCGGCGACCTCGGGGGCTGGGACGCGGAGGCCAACGCCGGCCGCTTGCTCGGCGCGCTCGGGCTCAACGCCGAGCGCCAGAGCCGGCTGGTCAAGGAGCTGTCGGACGGCGAGAAGGTGCGCGTGCTCCTGGCGCAGGCGCTGTTCGGCGACCCGGACATCCTGCTGCTCGACGAGCCCACCAACCACCTGGACGTGGACTCGATCCTGTGGCTCGAGGAGTTCCTGCTCGAGTTCAAGAACACGGTGATCGTGGTCTCGCACGACCGGCACTTCCTCGATCGCGTGTGCACGCACATCGCCGACGTGGACTTCCAGAAAGTCACGCTGTTCACCGGCAACTACACCTTCTGGTACGAGACCAGCCAGCTGGCGCTGCGCCAGCGCCAGGACTCGAACAAGAAGAAGGAAGACCAGATGAAGGAGCTCAAGACCTTCATCCAGCGCTTCAGCGCCAACGCGTCCAAGTCGCGCCAGGCCACCTCGCGCAAGACCCAGCTGGACAAGATCACGCTCGACGACATCAAGCCGTCCTCGCGCAAGTACCCCTTCATCCAGTGGAAGGGCGCGCGCGAAGTCGGCAAGGACGTGCTCTACATCGAGAACCTGAGCAAGAGCGTCGATGGCGAGCCGCTGTTTCAGAACCTGCGCCTGAGCGTCACGCGCGGCGAGCGCATCGCGGTGGTCGGCGACGACCGCGCGGTGACCGCGTTCTTCGACATCATCGCCGGCGTCGAGCAACCGGACTCGGGCGAGGTGCGCTGGGGCCGCAGCGTGGACCTGAGCTACTTCCCGAAGGACAACGCGCGCTACTTCGATTCCGACCTGAGCTTGATCGACTGGCTGCGGCCGTTCTCCAAGGTGCCGGACGAGAGCTTCATCCGCGGCTTCCTCGGCCGCATGCTGTTCAGCGGCGACGAAGCCAAGAAGAGCGTGCGCGTGCTGTCCGGCGGCGAAAAGGTGCGCTGCGTGTTCTCGCGCATGATGCTGCAAGACCCCAACGTGCTGCTGCTCGACGGCCCCACCAACCAC
>DATHEN010000737.1:0-4524 GCA_035318565.1 Polyangiaceae bacterium | reverse complement strand
GGGGAAATGCGCGTCATGGAAGCAAGAAGGGCGTCACTCGGCCGGACCGCTTGCCGGTGTTTTCAGGGCGACGATCCAGAAACCGCCCAGCACGCGCAGCGGAGAGTCGCACAGCACGCGTTCGGCGCTCCGGAACAACTGGCGCAGTCCGCCGATACGCATGACGGCGGCAGCGGGGGTCACGATGCGCACCCCACGGCTGGCGATCAGCTCGCATCCCCGCGGAATCAGGCGCTCTACTGCGCTCGGCGAATCGTAGCGCGTGAACACGTGTTTCTCGTGAGCTCCCTGAGCGATGGCACCCGCAGGGCCATAGCGCTTGATCAGCGCTCGCAGACTGAAGGGGTTGTAAAACTCGGCGATCACCGTGCCCGTTGGACGAGTGACCCGCACCATTTCACGCAATGCGAGCTCGATTTCCGGAACGTGCGCGAGCACTTTGAACGAGCAAGTTACATCGAAAGAGTGGTCCGGAAAGGGCAGGGCCGTGGCCGAGCCTTCGCGCACTTCCAGCCCGCGGGCGCGCGCTTTCTCCAGCATGCCGGGCGAGAGGTCCACGCCCTGAGCGCGCTTTGCAAACTGCCGTAACCGTTCCAGAATCAGTCCCGTGCCGCAACCGACCTCGAGGATTTCGCGGCCTGCGCCGAAGCGCCGCACGAACTCGCTTTCGAGCTCGTCCAAGAGCTCGTGATATCCGCCGGGATCGTTTTTGCCTCGGTGTGCCTCGTAGCGCTGACTGAAAGCGTCGTAATACGCGCGATTCGAGCTGTGACTTCCTGTTGCGTCCATGTTTGGGAGACCCCGATCGGGCCGAACTTGTCGCCCCGCTAGCCCGAACGCAAGGGTAGCGTGACTTACCAGCCCAAATACGTGCTCGAGCCCCCAATTTCGAGCCGGTCGGGGTGAAAGCTGCCCCCCTGGAGCGCCGTTTTGCCTAAGTCAAAGTTGGGGCGCCGGCTAGCGCTTCGGGGGCAAGCACATTTGCTGGGCTCGTCCGTACAAGGCTCAAAGGGAACGATGGACCGCATCGGTGAATATCAGGTTCGGCGGCTGATTGGTGAGGGCGGCATGGGCAAGGTCTTCGAGGCCGAAGAACGCCTGTCCGGCCGGCGCGTGGCGCTCAAGGTGCTGCGCCCGGAGCTGGCGCGCTCCGAGGAAGCGCGGCGCCTGTTCACGAACGAGATGACCATCCTCGCTCAGCTCGACCATCCACACGTGGTGCGCAGCTTGGCCTGCTCGGAAGTCGATGGACAGCTCGTGATGGCGCTCGAATTCCTGGATGGGAAAACGCTGCGCGAAGTGCTCGTCGAAAAGGGCGCGATGCCGTGGGCGGAAGCCGTGCGCATCGCCGCGCAGATCGCATCGGCCTTGGCCGCGGCGCACCGCCAGTCCCCGTCCATCGTCCACCGCGATTTGAAGCCGGAGAACATCATGATTTTGCCGGACGGCTCGGTGAAGGTCATGGATTTCGGCATAGCCAAGGTGCTGCAGGCGGCGAGTGCGACCACCACCCACAGCGTCGGCACGCTGCAGTACATGAGCCCGGAGCAGATTGACGCGACGCGCGTGGACGGCCGCTCGGACCTCTACTGCCTGGGCTTGATCCTCTACGAGATGCTCGCGGGCGGCGCTCCGTTCCAGTCCGCATCGCCGCGCGAGCTCTTGAATCTGCAGTGCACCGCCGCGCCGCCGGCTCTGCCCGCGCCGGTGCGTGCGGGCCTGCCACGCGGAGTGGAGCGCTTGCTGTTCGAGCTCCTCGAGAAGCCTCCGGAGCGGCGCCCGGCGTCGGCCGAAGACGTGCTTCACGAGCTCGAGCCGTTTGCCCCCGCGGACGAGCGCGTCGTCACGGAGCGCGATGGCGGAATCGGTTCCGGCGGGAGCAGCCGTGCACGCAGCAGCACGCCGAGCGCGAGCAGTGAGCGCGCCTCGGAACGAAAGCCCAGCGCACCGGCTCCGGTGCACTCCTCGCCCGCCGACTCCGACAAGACGAAGCCGAGCCACGCGGAGATCGACCTGCGTCGCGCGGCGGCGCCGCGCAACGACACCATGGCGCTGGTGGAGCGAGCTGCGGCACCCCGCGAGCTGTCGCCCCGCGTCGGCATCGCGGTCGTGCTCGGGTTATCGCTTCTCGCCGGCGCCGTAACGTACTGGGTGCGCGTGAGCTCGTCTGCGCTGCCGGACACGCCGGCACCGACCGCCACGCGTTTTCCAGAGGCGCGTCCGTGAAGGAATGCACACCCGCGAGCGCCGGCTTCGCTTCCGCGAGCGCCGGCGTGAAGCTCGGGTGTGCCAGCTGCGAAACGGCGGCCGACGGCCGCGAACTATGGCGCCTGCCCGAAGTGGAGCAGAGTCTCTCCGAGCGCCTGACCCGGCTCGGGCGGCGTGGCGTTTTTGGCTTCGTCGATTGCGGCCGCGACGGCACGGGAATCTGGCTACTGCGTGCCGCGCGCGTGCCCACCTTGCGTGACGCCATCCAGAAGCGCCGCGGTGCGTGGCCGTTCCGCGAAGTGTTGGAGCTCGCTGCGGACATCGCGCGCGCGATGTCCGCGTGTGAAAAGGTGGAGCTTCTGCCCGGAGCCGTCACGCCCGACAGCATCGCGCTCGGATCCGACTCGCGCTTCGGCTTCCTGTATGCAGAGCGGCTCTTGGCGGAGCTGGTGGGCGCGCCTGCAGCGAGCCCCGAAGCCGTTGCGGGGCACGTGCCGGCGCGCTGGTTACCGCCGGAACAGGCCGGCGCCGAGCCCTGGGATGCGCGCGCGAACCGCTACGTGCTCGGGCTGATTGTGTACCGGCTGCTTGCCGGAGAGCACGCCTTCAAGACGCACGGCCTGCGGCTCGGCTTCGAAGAGCAGCGCAGTGCGGGCGCGCCGCCCTTCGTAGACGAGGTCGCGCGAGCCTTGCCGCCGGGCCTGCAGAGTCTGTGTCTGCAGATGTTGCACCCTGATCTCGCGCAGCGACCGCCGTCGGCGGCCAACATCGAACGGCGCTTGCGTGCTTTTCTCGACGACACGCAGCGTGTCTCCGCTGAACCACGCCGCTCGCTGCCCGTTGGACTCACGGAGCCCGCTACGCCGCTACGGGATGCTGACGAATCCACAGCGCAAGCCGGCGCAGCCCTGCCCCGCGCGTCCAGCAGCTGGCGGCGCGCGGCAGCGCTGCTTCCGCTTTGCGCGGCGCTGATCTTCGCGGGCTGGTTGTCGTGTGAAGCGCGCGAAAACGAAGCGCGCCGGCCCGCGCTCGAACAGCGCGCCCTCGGTGCATACCAAACGCAAAGCCAGGACTGCGCGCAGTGTCACACGCGCCAGGTCGCCGAGTGGCGGCGCTCGGTGATGGCGCACTCCGCGAAGAGCCCGCTGTTTCTGGCGCTCGAAATGCTCATTCAAGAGCAAGTGGGTCGGAGCCGTGACTGTCCGGACGGCGCGGGCGTGCTGCGCGCGGCGGATCCGAACAGCGCTTGTCGGGATCCGCTTTCGGGGCTGCCCATCACGGGCTCCGGCGGTGAGCTATGGTGCGTGAATTGCCACGCACCGGCGGAGAACGCGAACCCGTCCATGCCTGCCTGGCAAGCCACGGAGCGATCGAGTAGCTCGCGGCGGCCGCTGAGGGATCTGCTCTCGGACGCTGCGCTGGAAGGCATCAGCTGCGGTTTCTGTCATCAAACCGTCGGGCCCGCACACCCGCAGCGCGGCGCGTACCAGGGCAATCCGTCGTGGCGTTCGAGCTCGAGCGGGGTCACGTTCGTGTCTCGGCCCGAAGATGCGCTCGGTCGGTTCGGCATCGCCAACAGTGGCTATTTTCTCGACAAGAATGCGTTTCTGCTGAGCCCGGCCGAGCCGAGCTCACTCCGTGGCAGCCTGCACCGAGCCACGCCACCCGAGGTGGCGAACTATCGAGCCTCGAGCGAATTCTGCGGCACGTGCCACGACGTGCGTCTGTTCGGAACCGACGTGCTGGGTGCCAAGGCCGGCGAGCACTTCAAGCGACTGCGCAATGCCTACTCGGAATGGCGCGACTGGGCGGCGCTCGAGACCAGCGAGGGCCGCCAGGCGGCGAGTTGCCAGGGCTGCCACATGAGCACTTTTCCGGGCGTGTGCGTGGCCGAGGGGAACTCCCAGCGTGGCGCGGCGTCTCCCGAGATTGCGTCGGTGCTCGCACGCGTTTGCCCGCCCGGGACCCGCTTCGAGGCGCGCCCACCGTTTGCGTTCGCGAGCGGCCATGCGGCCAGCAATTCGTCGGCGCCGCGGGCCTTGCACGCGCACTACTTTTCGGGCGTGGATGTGCCGCTCTCGGAGGAATTTGCCGAGGAGCTGCTCGACGATTCCACGCTCGACAGCGCGGGCATCCCGCTCGGCGCGCGCCAGCGCCGCGACCTGCTGCTGGCGAGCAGCGTACGCTTCGCGCTCGGCGACGTGCGTCTGCGCGGGTCGCGTCTGGATGTGCCCGTCGTGGTCGAGAACGTCGGTGCCGGCCACCGCGTTCCCGCGGGCTTCAGCCAGGAGCGCGAGCTCTGGGTGCACTTGCGGG
>DATHEN010000736.1:0-5711 GCA_035318565.1 Polyangiaceae bacterium | reverse complement strand
TCGATCATGAGGTGCATCGCCCGGGCGTCGTCTCCTTCACCCTCTGCGGCCTCTTCGCCGGGAGCTGCGCGGGAGTGAAACGTCTCCGGCGGGCTCTCGTCGACGTGTAAAACTGCTTCGAGCACGGGTCGCGGACCGCCTGCGACCGTCGCCAGCACCTGCACGAGCCACGGACCCGGGCGATCCGCTGCGAAACGCGCACGCACGACGCCGTTGCCGAACGAAGACAGGATGGTACGGGGTGGCCCTTCCGGGGCGAGCACGATCACTTTGGCGTCGCTCGTGGGTACCAGTGCTTCCGCCGCTACCTGGATCCACTGCCCGCTGCGAGCGGTCGTGGGTAGTGGACGTAGATCGGCCAGCGCGTCGACGGCCAGCGCGGCAACCACTCGCTGTCCACCGTGCTCCACCGTGGCTACACCACAGCGGCGCTGACCGCCGTCGCCGAACGAGGCGAGCCAGCGCTGCATGCGCGTCGCCACGTCCGCGCGGTCGAGATCGGCTCCCTGCAGCGACCAAGCGCGCGGCCAAACGTAGGGTGCACCTTCCGCTCGCAGCGCGAACGCGACCTGCGCCATGTCGAAGGCCGGAAGGCCCTCTGCCTGGCGGCGCGCCATCCGCAGGGCGACCTTGCCGAGCGCCGCGTCTCCACTGTCGCAGAGGTCCACGAGCTCTTGATCACTCGAAGCGTGAGCGCCGCCCGGCTGGGGCGAGCTGATGCGCTCGTGCCAGAGGAAGCGCTCGGCCTGCTCGAGGGCGGGCGGGGTGGCTTCGGCGGAGCTGCGCAGGGATTGTGGCGGGCTGGGGAGCGTGGGCAGCGGCGGCGCCTGGCCGCCCGCGTGCGGCATGCAGCTCACGCCGGCTATGCAGCACAACAGCCCAATGGCGGCCGCTTCTTTTGGCCCTAACATCCTTGCAACGTACGAGCGTAGCAAACAAAGCCCGGCGCGCACGCCGGCCCGCGTCGAAAATCGACCCGCTCGGTCAACCCTGATAGTCTCGTGCCGCTGCTTATGAGCCGGTACACGACAGCCGCGAAGGTTGGCGTCTTTGCCATCGTTACGCTGGTGGCTGGATATTTCATTTATCGGTTCGTGAGCAAGAACGCGGCCGGCGGGGACGGCTACACGGTCTACGTGCTTTTGCGAGATGCGACCGGCATCGCCAAGCACTCACAGGTGCGGGTGGCGGGCATTCCCGTGGGCTCGATCAGCAGCATTCGCCTGCAGGGCGGGCTTGCGCGCATCGATATGCGCATCAACGCCGATCTGCCGCTGTACGAAGACGCCGCGGTCGCCAAAGTCAGCTCGAGCCTGCTCGGCGAGTACTTCTTGAGCATTGCCCCCGGCACCGAGGGCAGGCGCAAGCTCGAGGACGGCGACCGCATCAAGAACGTGATCGAGGCTGCGACCACGGACCAAATCCTGAAAGACGTCGCCGAGATAGCCAGAGACATCAAGAAAGTATCGCAAGCCCTGGCCGAATCGGTGGGCACCGATCGCGGCAAAGAGAATCTCAAAGACATCCTCGAAAACTTGGCGCAGGTGACCGAGTCTCTGAACGAAACCGTGCGCGAAAATCGCCAGAGTGTTCGAAACATCCTGACGAACGTCGAGAACATCACCGGCCAGAGCGGCCCGGAGATCGAGGCCATCCTCGAGAACGTGCGTGAAACGACGCGAGAGGTGCGCGAGCTCGTCGCCAAGGGTGAGGCTGGCGAGCCCGGCGCGAGCGGCGAGGTTCGGCAGATCGTAGAAAAAGTCAATCGTGCCAGCGATAGCCTCGAAAGCGCGCTCAGGAACATCGACCAGGTGAGCGGGCGCCTGGAGCGCGGCGAAGGCACGCTCGGGCGGCTGACCAAAGACGAAAAGCTCATCAACGAGGTCGAGGGCGTGGCCGAGACGGTCGGCGAGTTCGTCGGCGGCCTATCTCGCCTGCAGACCATCGTGGTGCTGCGCACGGACTACCAGTTCCTGACGCGCGGCGTAAAAAGCTACCTGGAGCTTCGCCTGCAGCCGCGCGAAGACAAGTACTACATGATCGAGGTCGTCAACGATCCGCGCGGCTTGACCAAAATCGAGCAGACCGTGGTCAAGACCTCGAACCCGAACGAACCGCCGCAGTACTACGAGCAGCGTCAGGTCACGACGAACGCGTTTCGCTTCTCGCTGCAGTTCGCGCAGAGCTTCGGGCCATTCACGGGACGCTTCGGTATCAAGGAGTCGACCGGCGGTGTGGGTCTCGACACGCTGCTCTTCGAGAATCGCTTCGAGTTGCGCCAGGACCTGTTCGGCTTCGGCGAAGTCGTGATTCCGCGCTGGCGTATCTCGCTCGGCTACGAGTTCGTCTCCCGGCTCTGGCTCTTGGGCGGCGTGGACGACATACTGAACCCGGTGAACCGGGACTACTTCATCGGCGTGCAGCTCAAGTTCAACGACGAAGACCTGAAGGGGATCCTGCCGTTCGCGCCCTCGCCGTGAGCGGTGCGGCGGCGCTAGAAGCGGATCCAGCGCAGCAGCACGGCCGTGTGTAGTGCGGCGCAAGCTTCATTTTCAGAGATGGTCCGCAGCGGCGCGCTGCCGGCATCGGCCTGAAAGCGCGTGGTGGTGAGCTCGGTAATGGCTTCATCGATGCTCGCACCGCGCCGCGCGAGCGCTGGCAGCGCGTGTAGACACAAGGGTGCGGTGCCGCGCTCGGAAGCTTCCGTGCTGGCGGCATAGCGCGGGCCGACTTTGAGCACCGTGTCCCCCGATGGCAAGAGCGAGCGCGCCTTGCCGCGCGCGCGCACGATGCTGCCGGCCATCATCGGACTCGCGAGATCGAGGTCGAGCGGAAAGGCGACGTGAGTGGCGGACGTATTCCGGTAGAACGTGACGTTGCCGCGCGGCCAGGCACAAAGCGCGGCTACGCGATCGCGACCCTGATCGCGAATGGCGCGGAACACGTCGATCGCTTCCACCCAGCCGAGGTCGACCAGGATGTCGCCGAGCCGCGCGCCCGGCGCATTCAGCAAGGTCAACGCCTTGTCGAGCTGATGGCGTTCGAGCGCTCCGCGGCGCACCAGATACTCACCGAGCAGCTCGGCGCGCTCGGAGGAGGCAACGTGCAGCAGGCGGCCGTTTTTCAGATAAATCTCTTTGCGGCGCGAGCTCTTGCTGTCGTTCACGAACACGGCGCCCGTTTCGCGCGACATCCGCATGCGCGCCAGCACGTCCAGCATCGAGACTTCCCCGAGCTCTGCCTGGTAGTCGGGAGCGCCCGGTTGGAACAGCCGGCCTGTCGTGGCGGTGGTCGATGGCAAGAGGTGGCGTGCCACCTCTTCGATGTCGCGGATCTTGCGAAAGTCGGCGCCGGCCCAGGCCACTTCATCGTCGGCCTGCAGATCGCCGGTGGCGATCAGCTCCACCAGGCGCGGGAACGGCACTGAATTCAGCAGGCGCCCATCCGAGTAGCGCACCCGACATGGACTAGTTTGCTCCGTCGGCACGACGCTGCGCTCCGACTGGGTCGCATGGAACTGGCCACTCGCCCGGCGCGCCGCCTGAATGCGTTGCACCGAGTCGCGGATCTGACCTTCGAGACGGCGCGCTAGCTGACTCGAGTCGTACGCCCAGTGCACCCATTCGCTCAGCATGGCGCGCAGAGCGTCAGGCGCGAGATTCTCGAACGGCGCGAGCTGTCTCGAGAACTCCTCGGCATCCGCGAAGCGTGCGCTCGGCTCGCGCTTCAACGCTCGCTCCATGATCTCGAACAAACCCGGCGGTAGCTGTGCCTTGGCGCGCCGCAGCGGGTCGATGTTCACGTCACGGATCGCGAGGAGCACGGCGAGCTGCCCGCTGCCGGGAAAGATGCGCTCACCTATCAGCATCTCGCCGAGCAGCACGGCGAGTGAGAACAAGTCGGCGCGATGATCGAACGGTTCGCCCGCGACCTGTTCGGGAGCCAGGTAGCCGAACTTGCCTTTGAGCCCGGCCGCGCCGTCGGTTGCTTGCGGGCGCTGTTTGACGCGCGCGATGCCGAAATCACCGAGTTTGACCGCGCCCTGAATGGACAAGTAAACGTTCGACGGCGTGACGTCGCGGTGCACGATGCCGAGCGACGTGCCGGAGGCGTCTTTCGCCGCGTGCACCGCAACCAGCGCTGCCGCGACCTGTCTGGCAACGTAGACGGACAGCCCGATCGGAACCGGACGTTGCTCGGCCTCGGCGCGGCGAAGCAGGCGATAGAGATCGACGCCCTCCACGTACTCCATGGCCAGGTACGGCTCGCGGCCGACTACGCCAGCGCCGTAGACTTTGACCACGTTCGGATGCCGCACGGCCTGATGCAACGTGGCTTCCCGCTCGAGCACGTCGAAGTCAGCCTCCGTGCGCGTGCCTGAAAGCAGACGTTTGAGGACGAGCCGCGGAGCCGGCAGACTGCCGAGCTTGGGGCGAGCGAGAAATACCTCGGCGTGGCCACCCACGGCCAAGCGTCGTTCGAGTATGAAGGGCCCAAAAGGAATAGGCGCGCCCCCCCGTGCTCCGGTCCCCGTGTCGCCCGGCTCCATCGCTCCCATTATGCGTCGAAACCCGCCGGTGTTTCCGGACAAACGCTGGACTTCACCAAGTTTTTGCCGCATGTCCGCTGCGCGAGCGGGGCTTTTACGCTAAGACTCCCGGCCGATGCGCTCTCTGTCTGCATGGGCGCGCTGGCCGCTCTGCTGCTGGTTGTGCTGGCTGCTGGCGGCCTGCGAACGCGCGGCAGCTCCCGCGTCCGTCCCTCCCAAACCTCCGACGCTACGCTTTTACGCTGTTTCTTCGCTCGCCGGAGCGCTCGAGCCGTGCGGCTGTGTGAAGGACATGCTGGGTGGGGTGGATCATGCGGCCGCGTTCCTGCAGAGCCAGGCGAACGACGCGCCGAACAGTCTGTTGGTCGGCGCCGGGCCCATGCTGTTCATGGACCCGAATCTCGAGCCGGCGAGCAGCACCCAGCACGTGTTCAAGGCGCAGGCCCTCGCCGAATCGCTGCGCGACATGGGCCTGGTGGCTTGGGCGCCGGGAGTGAACGACTGGGCGTCGGGGCTGCCGAAGCTCCGCGAGCTGCGCGATAAGTCCGGCGCCACGTTGCTGGCTGCCAACTTGAGCAAACCTGCCGGCTTCAGTCAGCCGATCCGGGTGGTCGAGGTCGCTGGTCTGAAGGTCGGTCTCTCCGGGTTGGTTCAACTCGAGGGCCTGCCCGAGACCGAACAAGAGGATCCGATAGCCAGCCTCAAGCTCGCGAAAACCCGCCTGGATGAACAAGGCGCCCGTATTCGTGTGGCGCTGCTCGCGATGCCACGAGGAGCCGCTCTGCGCGCGCTCGAATCGGTTCCGGGCTTTCAGTTGGCCATCGTGGGTAAGGCCAAGGACGCGGGCGAAGCCAACGATGGCCCAATTCCGCCGGTGCTGGTGAATGACACGTTGGTCGTGCAGGCTCCGAATCACCTGCAGGCGATCGGTGTCGTGGACTTCTTCGTGCGCGATGACTCGTACACGTTCAAGGATGGCTCGGGCATTGCTCAGGCCGAGCGCCGTGCGAGCTTGGAGCGGCGCGTTTCCGACCTGAAGCGTAGGCTCGCCGAGTGGGAGCGCCAGGGCTCGGGTGTTCAAGCCAGTGATCTTGCCGCACGGCGTCGCGATTTGCAGAAGCTCGAGGCAGAGCTCGCGGGCCTGGCGCAGGCGCCGGTACCC
>DATHEN010000735.1:0-2266 GCA_035318565.1 Polyangiaceae bacterium | reverse complement strand
GCTCGACTGCGCGGTGGTCCTGCTCGGCATCGCGGCGTTCGTCACCTTCGTCCCGCTCTGGGTTCCGCTGGTGATGGCTGCTTGGACGGCGATCCTGGCGTATCCCCTGCAGCAGCGCGCAGCCCGCAAACTCGGCGGCAGCCATCGCGCCGCGTCGGTGCTCACGGTGGGCTTCGTACTGCTCGCGGTGATTCCGCTCACGCTGCTGGGTGTGTCGCTCGCCACCGAAGGCATCGCGCAGGTGCGGCGCATCGCCGATTCGCCCGACGCCACGAAGGCCCTGCTGTCGGTCGTCAGCGGCGGCGCGGCCGCGCCCGGCGGGCCCGCAGCGCCCACTCTACCGAGCGCCGGCAATCTGAGCGTGGGCTCCGAACAGGTCATGAACTTCATGCGCCAACATGGCTCGAGCACCTGGCGCACGCTCAGCACGATCGCCGGGGCCACTGCGACGGCGCTGATCGGCGTATTCGTGTTCGTGCTGGGCATTTACGCGTTCCTCGTGGATGGCAAGCGCACCTACGCCTGGCTCGCGGATCATGCGCCGCTTTCACGGCCGCACTTTCACCGCTTCGCGAACGCTTTCGCGGAGACGGGCCGGGGGCTGTTCATCGGCGTCGGTCTCACCGCGGTCGGGCAGGGCGCACTGGCCACCATCGCCTACGTGGTGCTGGGCCTTCCTCAAGCCGCAGTACTCGGGGCGCTGACGACGCTCGCCGCCTTCATTCCGTCGGCCGGCGCGGCGTTGGTCTGGGCGCCGGTGACGGCGGGCCTGGCGTTGTCAGGCCGTCCCGCGGCCGCCGTGGCCATGCTCGTCATGGGCCTCGTGATATCGATCGCAGACAACTTCGTGCGACCCTGGTTGTCTCGCCACGGACAGCTGCGTTTGCCGACCTTCGTCCTCTTGATCAGCATGCTGGGGGGCATCACGATGTTCGGCACTTGGGGCCTGGTGCTCGGTCCGCTGCTGGTGCGGCTTACCGTAGAGGGCTTGAACATTCTGCGTGAACAGCGCCTGCTCGGGCAAAACACGCCGGCCGCAAACTCTGGTTGATTGGGCGCAAGAGCTCGCCGGCGAGCTCGCGCGACTCGGGTCGAAAAGCAACGCAATGGCTGAGAGGAACGAGCTTTGCTCGCACGACTGAGCGCCGATCAAACGGCGTTCTTGATCATCCTGGCCGTGGCGTTCACGCTGCTCTTGACCGAATGGCTGCGCAACGACGTGGTCGCCATTCTGATCATCCTCGCGCTGTACTCCACGGGACTGCTCGAGGCGCGCGAAGCACTCGCCGGCTTCGGGAGTGAGCCCGCCGTCGTGGTGGCCGGCATCTTCGTGCTGAGCGGCGGCCTGTACAAGACCGGTCTCTCCGACGGCGTAGGGCGCTGGATCGGCCGACTCGCTGGACACTCTTACGCGCGCATGATCGGCGTGATCATGCCGGCCGTCGCCGTGCTCAGCGCCTTCACTCACCACCTGACGACGACGGCGGTAATGCTGCCCGTCACGCTCAATCTTGCGCGAGACGCGCGCATAGCGCCGTCCAAGCTGCTCATGCCGCTGGCCTTTGCCGCTTCGCTCGGCACCACCATCACGATCATCGGCGCACCGGCGTTTCTGATTGCGAGCAGCGCGCTGGAGCAGGCGGGCGGCCCTGGGCTCAGCTTGTTTTCGATCGCGCCCATCGGTCTCACGTTGAGCGTCTTGGGCACGCTGTTCGTGCTGCTCTTTGGGCGCTTTCTCCTGCCCACACGCCGCGCGGCGGAGGACCCGAACAGCCGTTTTCGGCTCGACGATTACTTCACCGAATTGACGATTCGCGCAGACTCACCCTTCCTCGGCAAGACGATCAGCGCCGTCGAGGCCGATGAGCGCTATGCATTCAAGGTCGTGGGCTGGCTGCGCGACGGCCGCCGGATCCGGCGTATGCAGGGCGAGAGCACATTGCGCGCTGGCGACGTGCTGCTCGTGCGCACCACCCCGGATCAAATCGTGGCTTTCCGTGAGCACCCGGGGCTCGAGCTACATCCGGTCGAGCAATACGGCGGCGATGTACCCGCCGCGAGCGAGGACGACGACCGCGAGCTCGCGGAAACGCTGAGTCAGGCCGTGGTGGCACCGGGCTCCGAGCTGGTGGGCAAGACGCTCGGTGAGATCGATTTTCGCCAGCGCTACCGCGCGATCGTGCTCGGCATCTGGCGCCGCCAAGGCTGGCTCGACGAAGAGATGGCGCACCTGAAGCTCAAGCCGGGCGACGTGCTCGTGCTGCAG